>CADCFA010000005.1 GCA_902800595.1 uncultured Prevotellaceae bacterium
AGAGCCATACCGATACAGCAGCAAGCCATGGTGAGCTCAGCTACACCAGCCTCGAAGAAGGCACCAGAGAAGTCACCGCGAACGATGTCGTGAGTCTTCTTCAGGAAGCCGTTGGTGTTGTCAGAGTTGCTCAGGTCGGCAGATGCACAGATCATGTTGGGCACCTGCTCAGCGAGCTGGCCGAGAACGGTAGCTGATGCGTTACGTGTAGCGCAACCAGGCTTCTGCTCAACCTTACTCCAGTCAATCTTCGGAGCCTTACCGCTGAACCACTCCTCGAGCTGGGCTGCCTTCTCAGGATTAGCCTTTGCCCAAGCTGCCTTCTTGGCATAGCGCTCTGCTACAATCTTCTTCAGTTCCTCAGCACGCTTTGCATACATCTCCTTTACCTCGGGGAATATCTGGAACGGATTCTCAGGATCAGCACCCAGGTTCTTCATGGTGTTGATGTAAGCGTCGCCTCCGAGAGGAGCACCGTGAGTAGCGCAGTTGCTCTCGTAAGAAGAGCCATCTGCCTTTTTGGCACCCTTACCCATCACGCAGTGACCGATAATGAGTGACGGACGGTTTTTCTCTGCCTGAGCGTTCTCGATGGCCTTACGGATCTGATCGACATTGTTACCATCGATCTTCTGAACGTACCAGCCCCAAGCCTCATACTTCTTAGCTGTGTCCTCGCTGGTAACAACCTCAGTCTTGGTAGAGAGCTGGATGTCATTAGCGTCGTAGAACATGATCAGGTTGTCAAGACCCAGGTTTCCGGCAATACGACCAGCACCCTGAGAGATCTCCTCCTGAACACCACCGTCAGAGATATAAGCGTAGATGGTCTGACCCATTACCTCCTCGCCGAGACGAGCCTTCAGGAACTTGGCTGCGATGGCTGCACCAACAGCGAAAACATGCCCCTGACCAAGAGGACCAGAGGTGTTCTCGATACCGCGAGCAATCTCACGCTCAGGGTGACCTGGAGTTACTGAACCCCACTGACGCAGGTTCTTAAGATCCTCGAGGGTGTATTTGCCGATCAGGGCGAGCTGGCTATAGAGCATTGGAGCCATGTGACCTGGATCGAGGAAGAAACGGTCGCGACCTTCCCATGCGGGATTCTCTGGGTCGTAAACAAGGTACTCACTGTAGAGTGTGTTGATGAAATCAGCACCACCCATTGCACCACCAGGGTGACCAGACTTAGCTTTCTCAACCATTGAGGCAGCAAGGATACGGATGTTGTCCGCTGCCATGTTCATAATCTTGTTGTCGTTCATACTTAATTGTTTATTTGATGTTTAAAACTATTATTGATTTTGCAGGAATTTTAACCGTAAGGACACCTTTGTTCAACTTGGCATCATTATACGCCTTTGGAGCAACCACATTGGGATGCTTGAAGTCGTTGAAGTCGTCAGCTTTATTTGAGGTGAGGATACGTCCGCTGACAGTCTTGGCATTGAATCCGGCGATGTTGAAATCGATGGTCTGATCCTTGTCGAGACTAACGTTGGTGACAGCAAGCACGATAGAACCGTCCTGTGTCTTTGCTGCGGATGCAGAGAGAAGCGGGCAGGGGCGATAACCTTCGTCCAAGGCCTTCTTTTTCTCCTTGTAATAGCCTCTGCTGACAGCCTTCACCTCACTCTCAAGGTCGAGAGGGAGATAGGTGGCTTCCTGGAACGGGGTGTACATCTCAAATACATGGTAGGTCGGTGTGAGCACCATGTGGCCTGTGCCTTCCTGATCGGTAAGGATCATAGACTGAAGCACGTTTACCACCTGAGCGATATTAGTCATCTTCACACGATCGGTGTATTTGTGGAATACATTCAGAGAAAGAGCTGCAACAAAGGCATCGCGAAGTGCATTCTGCTGATAGAGATGTCCTGGAATAGTGCCTGGCTCCTCATCCCACCATGTGCCCCACTCATCAACGAGCAGACCAATCTTATTGTCGGGATCTGCCTCATCCATGATTTCCTTATGCTTCTTGATGACCTCTTCGATCTCCAAGCACTTGCCAAGAGCCCAGTAATATTGGTCGTTGTCAAATTTGGTAGCAGTGCCCTTGGGTCCTTCCCATCCTGAACAAGTGTAATAATGCAGACTGATGCCGTTCATTTGGTGCCCGATATTCTGCATCAGCACTTTGGTCCAGTTATAGTCGTAGTCGCTGGCACCTGAGGCGATGCGATAAAGGTGATTGTCACCCTGGTCGCGCAGATAGGTGTTGAACTTGCGGTATTCGTTAGAGTAATATTCGGGAGTCATGTTTCCACCGCATCCCCAAGCTTCATTACCGATACCGAAGTATTTCACCTTCCAGGCCTTGTCGCGACCATTCTGACGGCGCAGACGAGCCATTGGTGTATCACCATCGGAGGTCATGTACTCTACCCACTGAGCCATCTCCTTGACTGTACCAGAACCAACGTTACCGCTGATGTAAGGCTCACAGCCTAACATCTCACAAAGGTTCAGGAACTCATGGGTACCGAAACTGTTATCCTCGATGGTTCCTCCCCAGTTGTTATTGCGCAGTGAAGGGCGCTGATCCTTAGGACCGATACCGTCCATCCAGTGATAGTCGTCGGCAAAGCAACCACCTGGCCAGCGCATCACAGGAATCTTCAGAGCCTTCAAAGCCTCAAACACATCCTTACGATAACCCTGAATATTGGGAATCTTTGAATTCTCACCAACCCACAGGCCGCCATAGATACACGAACCAAGGTGCTCAGAGAACTGTCCGTAGATCTCTCTGTTGATTTTGGCACCAGCCTTATCAGCATGAATCGTAGCTTTCACATTATCTGCCAAGGTGGGCAGTGTGAAAACAGCAATTGAAAGTATGATGAATAGTCTCTTCATTGTTTTAAATTACGTTGTATATTTATAATACGGATAAGGTGGGGGAATTCCCCCACTTATCCTTTTACTTTTTATGATCTACTGCACTTTGCTCTACAGGCAGACAGCTCTTGTAGTTCTCGATATACTTCTCAAAGCCGGCAACATCCTCAGGTGTGGGCGCAATAGAAACACCCGTATTACCTGCGAAGACTATCTGCTCAAGATAATCAGCGAGTGAAAGTTTGTTAGGATTATTCACAGCATATCCAGCCAGCAGGGCAATACCCCAAGCGCCACCTTCACCAGCTGTCTCCATGACAGAGATAGGGCTGTTGAGGGCTGCTGCCAGCATGCGCTGACCTACACCAGGAGTCTTGAAGTAACCACCATGTCCTGTGATGCGATCCACACTGATCTTCTCTTCCTTGAACAGGATGTCGTTACCAATCTTCAGCACACCAATGGCACCATAGAGGTGGGCACGCATGAAGTTGGCGAGATTGAACTTGTCGTTGGCAGAGCGCATAAACATGGGACGACCTTCCTGCAGTCCGGTGACAGGTTCTCCGCTCACATAGTTGTAGGCCATCAGACCGCCACAGTCTGTATCACCCTCAAGGGCTTTATTGAAAAGCTTACCATAAAGTTCGTTCATATCCACCTTTACACCAATGAGTTGCTGATATTCTTTAAAGATGTTCACCCAGGCGTTGATGTCGCTAGTGCAGTTGTTGCAGTGAACCATTGCCACAAGAGAACCATCAGGTGTCGTAACCATGTCAATCATCTCATAAGGCTTGGAGAGTTCCTTCTCAAGTACAATCATTGAGAATGAAGATGTACCTGCGGAGACGTTACCTGTGCGCTGCTTTACAGCGTTGGTGGCTACCATACCTGTACCTGCATCGCCTTCAGGAGGACATACGGGGATGCCTGCCTTCAGATGGCCTGATACATCGAGACGGTTAGCTCCCTCAGGAGTGAGAAAACCAGCGTTCTCACCTGCGTTGAGTGACTTTGGCAGAATGTCAAGCAGCTTCCATGAGAATCCCTTTGGCGCGATAAGCTCGTCAAACTTTTTGACCATTGTTGCGTCGTAGGTCTTGGTCTTGGGATCTACAGGTATCATACCTGAAGCATCACCCACACCAAGTACGAACTGACCTGTTACCTGCCAGTGAACATAACCTGCGAGGGTTGTCAGATATTTGATGTCACTAACATGCTCCTCATTGTCGAGGATTGCCTCATAGAGGTGACTGATGCTCCAACGGAGAGGGATGTTGTAGTTGAAAAGCTTAGAAAGCTCAGCTGCAGCCTTACCTGTATTGGTGTTACGCCAGGTGCGGAAAGGAACCAGAATCTCCTGTTTCTCGTTGAAAGCCATATAACCGTGCATCATGGCAGAGAAGCCGATGGCGGCAAGACTCTCAATCTCGCAATCGTACTGTTTCTGGACATCCTTGCGGAGCTCGGCATAGCAGTCCTGCAGTCCGTACCAGATAGCTTCGGTAGAGTAAGTCCAAAGACCATCTACCAACTGATTTTCCCACTCGTGTGAACCCTGTGCGATGGGCTTATTGTCCTCATCAATGAGGACAGCCTTGATGCGGGTAGAGCCAAACTCGATACCGAGAATGGCTTTACCTGCTTCGATTGTCTGTTTTGCTGTCATAATTGTCAATTATTAATTATCAATTAACGAAGTGCTTTGCTCAGCATGTAGTACATCTCATTGTTCTGAAGCTGCTGCTTGAACTCATTGGTCTTCGTGTCCTTGTTGATGCGGACATACTCGATACCGGTCATCTCAGCGAAGTCTTCCCAATACTCTTCTGTGATATCGTAAGAGAAGGCGCTGTGGTGTGTACCACCGGCGAGAATCCATGCTCCTGCACCAATCTCGAAGGTGGGCTGAGGTACCCAGAGAGCAGATGCTACAGGGAGATTTGGCATGGGCTTTGGTTCAATGCATTCTACTTCCTGAGAGATCAGACGGAAACGGTTGCCGAGATCTACAACGGTAGCCTTGATACCACGTCCTACCTTTGAGGTGAATACGAGACGGGCGGTCTGCTGCTTGCGGATACCGATGCCAAGGAAGTGAACCTCGAGTTTTGGTTTATCGACAGCGATGAGCGGACAAACCTCCAACATATGGCTCTGCAGACAAGAACTGCGGTCGCCTGCGAAATTCAGGGTGTAGTCCTCAAGGAATGAACAACCTGTAGGCATACCCTGCTGGATCACCCAGAGTGTACGATAGAGACAAGCGGTCTTCCAGTCACCCTCAGCACCGAAGCCATAGCCTTCTTCCATCAGACGCTGTGAAGCCAAACCGGGAATCTGATCAAAACCTACGAAGTTAGGATCGTTGATATCGGCATCACCCAGGTCGTCGAAGTTGGTGGTAAAGGCGGTAGCACCTTCATCCTTCAGCACGCGGCGAAGTGCAATCTCTGCCTTTGCTGCGTTCTTTACCTTCTCCCAGTAAACCTCTTCGCCACTCTCGTCGATCTTGATGGTATAAGCCTTCTTGTACTCCTCAACGAGGGCATCAGCCTCTGCATCAGTAACCTTCTTGAAGTATTCCATCAGAGAGCTGACCGGGTAATAATCTACATGATAGCCCAGACGCTGTTCAAACTCTACGCGATCACCATCAGTAACGGCTACATTGTTCATGTTCATACCGAACATCAGACAACGAACATTCTTGGCATCAGCTACACCTGCAGCAACACGAGCCCAAACGGCAATCTGCTTCTGTGCTGCCTCATCCTTCCAATAGCCGCAAACCACCTTGCGAGGTACACGCATACGGGTGCAGATATGTCCGAACTCGATGTCACCATGAGCACTCTGGTTCAGGTTCATGAAGTCCATGTCCATAGTCTCCCAGGGAATCTCGGCATTATATTGAGTATGGAAGTGGAGGAGGGGCTTCTGCAGATCCTGCAGGCCCTTGATCCACATCTTGGCTGGAGAGAAGGTGTGCATCCAGGTAATGATACCTACACACTTCTCATCATTGTTGGCTGCCTTCATCACAGCTTCTACTTCTTTAGAGCTGTTGGCTGTGCCTTTGTATACTACTTTAATAGGAATGATACCGCTATCGTTCAGGCCAGCTACCATCTCCTTAGAATGTCCGTCAACTGCAACAACTGCATCGCCTCCATAAAGAAGCTGCGCACCAGTTACCCACCAAATCTCGTAATTTTCAAATGCTTTAATCATAATAGTTGTACGTTTTAAGTTTATATCACTTTTTTATTAATGTTTCTGTCCTTTTTGTCCATAGTAAGCATTAGGACCATGCTTACGCATATAGTGCTTCTCCACAAGTAACGGATTCATTGTGGTGTTCGGATTGACAGAGAAAGATACAAACGCCATCTTGGCACACTGTTCCATAACCTTTGCGTTATAGACGGCATTGTCGGGAGAAGTTCCCCATGAGAATGGACCATGATTCTTAACCAAAACAGCAGGTGTGTGGTCTGGGTTGATCTTACGGATGTTCAGAATCTCATCCACAATGACATTACCCGTCTCCAACTCATAATTGCCTTTCACCTCAGCCTCTGTCATATCACGTGTGCAGGGGATATCCTGGTAGAAATAGTCGGCATGTGTGGTGCCGATGTTGGGAATATCGCGACCTGCCTGTGCAAAAGCTGTAGCATAGGTAGAGTGGGTGTGTACTACACCTTGAATATTGGGGAATGCCTTATAGAGGACAAGGTGTGTAGGTGTGTCGGATGAGGGATTCAGTTCACCATCAACAACTTCACCTGTATTGAGATCAACTACTACCATGTCGCTGGCTTTCATAACATCATAATCCACACCAGAGGGCTTGATGACTACCAGGCCTTTCTCGCGGTCAATGCCGGATACATTACCCCATGTAAAGATAACAAGGCCTTGTCTTACAAGGTCAAGATTGGCCTTGAATACTTTTTCTTTCAGTTCTTCTAACATTGTTGTTATAATTTAAAATTTGGATCTTCGTTATACATTCTTTTATTAAAACGATAAAGTGACGCGCCACGTTTTGAACTGGTCTTGTCTATCAACTCGGTCTTTTCGATGAAGTCCATCTCCTTGATGCGCTTACGGAAGTTACGTTTGTCGATGAGCTCACCTTTCACAGCCTCATACAGTTTCTGAAGTTGTGTGAGTGTGAAAAGACTAGGAAGCAGACGGAAACCTACAGGCTCATGAGCCAGTTTTTGCTGCATCATCTTCCTGGCTTTCTTCACCATTTCGTTATGGTCGGAATAAAGCTGTGGAATCTCGTTGACATCTACCCATATCTGTCCATGAGCCTGGCGGAGTGCCTCATCATATTCATTGACATTGATTAATGCATAATAAGCGATAGAAACCACACGCTCACCTGGGTCACGATCCACTTTACCGAATGCACCGACTTGGCGCATAAACAGATTCCGCAGTCCTGTTAGTTCGAAAAGAGTTCGTGAGGCTGCCTCGTCAACACTCTCTTCGCTGCCAACGAAGCCTCCGTAGAGGCTCCATTCGCCGCGTCCTGGATCCATCTTGCGTTTGCCAATCAGGATCTTTAACTTTCCTTCGTCAAAGCCGAAGATGATACAGTCAACAGACAGCCAGACTTTGGAATGTTCGTTATAATAAGTCATGTCTTTAATATAAAGGTTTACCAGAAGTATGCGTAGAAGCAGCTAACAAGGCCGACAACTACCAATGTGCCAACAATATCCCATACGCCCCAGCTCTCGCGAATGCTCTTCTTGAATTCTGGTGTGAAGGTGATGGCATCTACCTGTTCTTTTGAAGGTGCAGGTGTAAAGAAGCTAACAACTACCATCAGGATAATGATAACTACAAGCAGCCAGCACTCGAAAATGAGCCAGTTGGTCTGCCAGAACCATGAGGTGGCATTCCAGAAGGCACCATCCATAGCAGCCTTGCCTGAATCAGTAACCACATTGGTAATCAGACGTACCATACCAATGAGGAAACCGCCAATCAGACCCCATTCACCAGCCTTTGGCGTAATCTTCTTAGAGAAGATACCCAGCGTGAAGACAGCTACCATTGCAGGTGCAATGAGTGACTGGATATCCTGCAAATAACTATAGAGGTTACCCATGTTCATCATGATAGGCATCCAAGCCAAACCCAGAAGAACTACAACAACTGTTGCCATACGACCTACGAAAACGTAGTGAGCTTCGCTCATGCCTTTCTTCATTGGCTTGTAGAAGTCCTCAGTGAAAAGGGTTGCACATGAGTTGAAGAAAGCTGCCAGTGAAGCAACAAGTGCGCATACGAAACCGATTGTTACGATACCCTTGATACCAGCGGGCAGAATGTTCTTCACCATCATAGCGAAAGCACCATCAGTTGACTCGTGGTTGGTGATGTCCATTTCGATACCACTACCCGTTTTCAGTGAGAGGGCATAGGCAATCATACCAGGAATCAAGAACATGAAGCAGGGGAGGATCTTGAAGAAACCTGCAGCGATAGTACCGCGGCGTGCACGAGCCATCACGATCTTATTGTCCTCACCGGGCACCTGACCAAGTACACGCTGAACGATATGCTGATCAGTACACCAATACCAGAAACCGATAATGGAAGCACCAAGGAACACAACGTAGCCAGGGAACTGTGAATACATCGGGTCACCAGGATTAGTATGGAACATGTGTGTCGTTCCATATCCATCGTGGGCGGCGTTGCAAGCTGCCATCATGTTGGCCCAACCCTGAGTGATACTGCCATCACCAAGAGCAGAGAGACCAAGGAATAGAACGAGGAATGAGCCAATAATAAGAATAGGTGTCTGAATAGAAGACAGTGTCATCACACCCTTCATGCCACCAAATACGGTGAATACGGCGGTGATAGCAATCAGACCGATGGCGCCATACCAGAAAGGAATGCCGAGGAGATATTTGAAGAAGATACCGCCAGTAAAGGCAGTAACAGATACCTTAGTGAGTACATAGGCAACCAGAGTAATGATTGACAACCAAGAACCTGTACGCTGTGTGTAGCGGAACTTCAGGAAGTCAGGCATGGTGATAATCTTCCCCATCTTGTTGATTAGCAACTGATAGAATGGTACAAAGAGCCATCCGAGAATCAGGATCATCCATCCCTGCATCTCCCAATGGGCCATACCTACGCCATCTTTTGCTCCAGTACCAGCGAGACCTACAAGGTGCTCTGATCCAATGTTGGCAGCGAAGATTGCCATACCGATTACATACCAAGGCTCACCCTTACCGAAAAGGTAGGCAGAAGAGTCTTCGCCCTGCTGGGCTTTCTTGTCTTTCCAGATGGCGTACCACACAGCAGCCACCACTCCACAAAGGCCAACGATGAGTACAACCCAGTCGAGCCAGATAAATTCGTTAGAACTCCAATTCATTGTTTTTTGTTTTAATATTAGTGTAAGTAATTATTTAATTGAGAATTTGTAAGCTGCATGACTGTAGTATTTCTCGCCAGGATTCAGTGTGGGCTGTATCCAATCTGGATGGTTGGGAGAATCAGGATACTTCTGGCTCTCCAGACAAACACTCACGTGCTGAGGGTAGGTGAGACCATGCTTGCGTGCAATCTTGGCATCTGGACCTACACCCTGGAAGTTTCCACTATATACCTGAACACCTGGTTCGTTGGTGAACATCTCCATGAAGATACCTGTTTTAGGTGAGTAGAGACTTGCACAAACCTGTGTGTCGTCACCCTTACCATCCTTAAACGTATTTAGGCAGAAATTATGATCGTAGCCCGTAGCATTCTGAATCTGGTCGAAATCTGAATGAATACTGTCGCCGATGGCATGCGGTGTGCGGAAGTCCATTGGTGTACCTTCGACAGACTTTATCTCACCTGTAGGAATATAGAGCTTGTCACTCGGAGTGAAGTTGTCAGCATTTACATAAAGCACCATATCATAGCCAGGTTGTGAGAAATCACCACTCAGATTATAGTAATTATGATTGGTCTGATTGATGATGGTTGGTTTCTCTGTCTCTGCTTCCCAGGTCATGTCGAGCACATTATCAGCAGTGATCTTATAGGTAGTAACAGCCATAATTTTGCCAGGGAATCCGTTCTCACCATCCTTGCCTACAATGGTCAGTTTCAAGATAGAATCACCGATCTGCTCTGCCTCATATACCTGATGCATCCAACCTGTATTACCACCGCCGTGAAGACAGTTAGGACCATCGTTCTTTTTTAATTGGTATTCTTTCTCGTTGAGTGTAAACTTACCGTCTTTAATACGATTGGCATAACGACCAACGCTTGAACCATAGTCTGAAGGCGTGTTGATAGTGTCGGCATATTGCGCAATGTTGTCAAAGCCGAGCACGACATCGGTAGGCTTACCATTCTTGTCAGGAACACAGAGAGATACAATACGTCCGCCATAGTTGGTGATGCATACTTCCATACCATTGGCATTCTTTAGTGTGTAAAGCTTGACAGGCATGTTGTTGATAGTTGTGTCGAACTTTGCTGCGTCAAGTCCAGATACTGTTAACTGCGGTGCCTTTGGGCTACCTGCACATGAGAATAGCAATGCAGTTGCACTCATTCCCCAAACAATAGTTTTTAGTACTTTCATTATTACTTGTTTTTAGTTGTTATTTGATATGAATCATTATTTTGGGTGTAAAATTACAATATATCTTTTAAACTAGCAAGTAAAAATGAAAAAAAATGGCAGCAAAAGTGTATTGTTTACACTTTGCTGCCGTTATTTAACTTTTATAAACACCAAAAGAGGCGTTTATGTAGT
Organism: uncultured Prevotellaceae bacterium; assembly: GCA_902800595.1. Lineage (GTDB taxonomy): Bacteria > Bacteroidota > Bacteroidia > Bacteroidales > Bacteroidaceae > Prevotella. The sequence goes on from CADCFA010000005.1 coordinate 10,661, forward strand.
TTCGGAGTTAGCAAATTTTGCGTGAACCGTCGCCGATGACTACATCATAGACTTTTGGCTCATGACCATACTTTTCATTGAAACGTTTCTTGGCATCAGCAATAAATTTGCTGTAGAGATCATTACGTACGAGATTGATGGTGCAACCACCGAAGCCTCCGCCCATGATTCGTGAGCCAGTCACACCGTTCTCTTTAGCTATCTCATTTAGGAAGTCAAGCTCTTCGCAAGATACCTCATAGTCCTTTGACAGACCTTCGTGTGTCTTGTACATCATCTCGCCAACCTTTTCGTAGTCGCCTTCATTCAAAGCGTCGCAGACCGCTAATACACGGTCTTTCTCGCCGAGCACGAATTTTGCACGCTTGTAATCCTCTTCGCCTACTTCAGCGCGGACCTCATCAAGCTGCTCCCATGTGCAGTCGCGAAGTGTCTCGAACTTACTCTCAGGGTGCTTAGTCTGGATGTGCTTCACCACATTCTCACAACTATTGCGTCGGTCGTTGTAGGGTGAACCTGCCAACTGATGCTTAACGACAGAATCGAGTAATACCAGACGATAGCCGTCGGGCTTGAATGGGAAGTATTCGAACTCGCGGCTACGGCAGTCAAGACGCATCAGACAGCCAGCCTTGCCAAAGACGGAAGCAAACTGATCCATGATACCGCAGTTTACACCGCAGTAGTTGTGCTCAGTAGCCTGACCAGCAAGGACCATATCCCACTGAGAAACCTTGTTCTCTCCAAAGATGTCGTTCAAGCCGCAAGCAAAACAACTCTCCATAGCAGCAGAAGAAGACATTCCAGCTCCTAAAGGTACATCACCGGCAAAAGCAATGTTAAAACCCTTCACAGGTACACCGAGCTTTTTCATCTCCAGTGCGATACCAAAGATATAACGTGCCCATGAGGCTTTAGGACCATTAGGGTCACTCAGCTTGAAATCTACGCGATCTTTCAGGTCTATTGCATAAGCCATGACTGTATCCTCAGTGCCATTGGCACGCATCTCAGCCATCACACCCTTATCAACAGCGCCAGGGAATACAAAACCACCATTATAGTCGGTGTGCTCACCAATGAGGTTAATACGTCCGGGAGATGCATAAACATTACCAGTCTTCCCATCAAAGTGCTTGATGAAGCGACTTCTTACAAATTCTATATCCATATCTAAGTTTTTTAATCAATCAACCTTGATGTCCTTATTCACGTTCTTACAACCGAGGAGGGCATAATAGAACATGTATGCCATTCCAATTAGATAGATGAAGTAGCTTGGCATGTAGCCCATGATATCAGCAAAGAAGTTCTGAACTACAGGCAGCACACCACCACCAACAACCATCATCATGAAGATACCTGAAGCCTGAGCCGTGTATTTGCCAAGACCTTCAGTGGCAAGGTTGAAAATGCAAGCCCACATCACGGAAGTGCAGAGACCGCAGAGTACCAATAAGAGGGCACTCATAGGAACAGTTGTCATTTCTACCGAACCTTCTAATATCTTAACCAATGGCATTGTGGCAGTTACGCTCTTTGGCGTCAGGATGGCTGCAATGATCAGTACCATTCCAATGAAGGTTGTGCAGAGCATCATCTGACGTGAAGACACCTTACCGCCGATGCTACTTGCAATCATACGACCTACCAGCATTAACAACCAATACATAGCTGCAACTGCACCACCGATCGTAGCAGCATTGAGTACAGCCTCAGGATTCTCCCAAGCACCGTTGGCTGAAGTGTCAGACAGATAGAAGTTTAGACCGCCAGGGATACCAACCTCAATACCTACGTAGACGAAGATGGCAATCACACCTAGGAGACAATGACGGAACGACCAGGGGGAGTGCTCGAATTTTGTCTCAGAAGTAACCTTACCAAGTTCTGGATCCTGAATAGGAATGAACAACAGGATGATGAAGGCACAAGCAAAGACTGTCATAGCGATATACATCACCAAATTGACATCTGCCATCTGGGTAGAAGCTGTCACTGTACCGATAAGGGCACCAACTAGCATTGGAGTCATAGTACCAGCAAGCGAGTTCAGTGTGCCACCAATCAGGTTTAGCTGGTTTCCGCGATTTCCGCCGCCGCCAAGTAAGTTCAGCATCGGGTTTACAACAGTATTCAGGATACAAACTGCAAAACCAGAGATGAAGGCACCAAACAGATAGATGCAAAATCCGGGAATACCTCCTGAGAATCCTGACAAGAATTGGATGAAGACACCCACGAAACCTACTGCGATACCAATGAGAGCTGTCTTCTTATAGCCTACCTTCGTAAGCATCTTACCTGCAGGGATACCCATAAACAGATAAGCAAAGAAGTTCATGAAGTTACCCATGATACCCAACACGTTAGAACCGCCGATTTCGGGCTGGCTCTTCCATATAACGCCAATAGGAGCACCAAGATTCGTTACAAACGAAATCATTGCATAAAGAAACATCATTGTGATAATCGCAATGATGCTTCCGTTTTGTTTTTGATTACTCATATTATATATATATAATGTACGAAATCGTTATTCTACAACACCAAACTTATAGATGGTTTTCTGCTTGTAGCGCTGACCTGGGTTCAGAACAACACTTGGGAAGTATGGACGGTTAGGTGTATCGGGGAAGTGTTGTGCTTCCAGACATACGGCTGAGCGATAGGGGAATGTGCAGCCGTTGGCACCTTTGTAACCTGTTGCGAAGTTGGCTGTGTAAAGCTGCATACCTGGCTCAGTGGTATAGCACTCCAGTGTGCGACCGCTCTTTGGCTCAGTGATTCTTGCAGCAAAGCTCAGTTCACCTTCCTCTTTCTTGTTCAGCACATAGTTATGGTCATAGCCATGTCCAAACTTGATCTGCTCGTTGTCAGCATTAATCTCCTTTCCGAAAGTCTTTGGCTTACGGAAGTCGAACGGTGTGCCTTCAACCTTCAGAATCTCACCTGTAGGAATAGCGGTGGAATCGGTAGGCAGATAGAAGTCTGCGTTGATTTCACAGACCTGATCCTCGATAGTTGGAGTGGGATCTGCTGTACCGGCCAAGCTGAAGAAGGCATGATGAGTAAGGTTTACGATGGTTTTCTTGTTGGTGGTAGCCAGGTATTCAATCACCAGTTCATTCTGATCGGTGAAGGTGAATTCAACTGTCACGTCCAACTCTCCAGTGTAGCCTTCCTCTCCGTATGAAGAGATACGGTGCAAAGCTAAAGCGCGAGGTCCCATCTGACGAGCGTCCCAAACCTTGGCATTGAAGCCTACAGAACCGCCATGAAGATGGTTAGGACCATCGTTGAGAGCCACCTGGTAGTCTTTACCATTAAGGGTGAACTGACCCTTGCAGATGCGGTTGCCCCAACGACCTATCAAGGTTGAGAGGTAGGGCTCCTTGCCGCTCATGAGCTGCTGGATACTGTCGTGTCCCTGAATAACGTTAGCTACTTGACCGTCTTTACCTGGTACCATAATGGCACAGATAGCACCACCATAATTGGAGATTGCCACTTCATAACCTTTACGGTTTCTCAGGATGTACAAATCGGTCTTTTTACCGTTGATAGTGGTCTGGAAGTTTTCTCTCTTCAGACCACAAAGATTCGCTGTTTCTGTGATATTTGCCATATACTAAATATGTTTTTAGTTATGTATTTTACGTATTTTCTGCAAAGTAACAGAAAAAAAACGAAATGGAAGAATAATCCGACGAAAAAAATGTTTCTTCTGTATTAAAAAACGCTAAATGCAGTTTTTTAGGAACTCAGAAACCACATAACTGCTACCTCCGATGAACACTAAATCGTTATCATTGGCAGCTTTCTTGGCTGCATCGTAAGCGCTTGCCACATCAGGATAAGTCTCGCCTTGAAGACCTAATTCATGTCCATAAAGCTTCAACACACCTTCAGAAGCTGAACGCTTGTTGTTAGATTTGGTAAAATAATAAGTGGCGTCTTTGGGCAGTAAAGCCATGACACCTTGTATGTCTTTATCCTCCACCATACCGAACACAATATGGCGATGCTGACAGGGCACATTCTTCAGTTGCTGGCTCAGATATTCCCATCCATGCACGTTATGGCCTGTATCGCAGATGGTTAGTGGCTTTTCTATTACTTTCTGCCAACGACCTTTCAGGTCGGTCAGATCGCAAACATGCTTGAAACCTTCCCTGATCTCTCTGTTCTTGCAGGGTTCATCGGGAAGCGTTATGACGGGATACATCAGTCCGATTCCTTCTAGTTGCCTGATGGCGTGGAGAATCGTATTAGCATTCTTCTCCTGATAACTGCCTGAGAGCTCTCCTTCGATGATACCATCATGCACGGTATGATAGAGCAGGCCAAAAGAGGAAGTATTGCACTCCACCACCTCGGGATGATCTTCTGCAAAGGTGATAGGTGCTGCGTTTTCAGCGGCCATCACCTCAAAGATCTGACGGGTCTCAGGTGTTGTCTCGCCAATGACCACAGGAGTCTTAGGCTTGATTATGCCTGCTTTCTCCATCGCGATCTGCTCCAGGGTACTGCCTAAGAACTGCGTATGGTCGAAACCGATGTTTGTAATGACGGAGAGGGCAGGGGCGATAATGTTTGTGCAGTCCAGTCGTCCACCCATGCCAGTCTCAATCACTGCGATATCTACAGCCTTGTCAGCGAAATACTTGAAAGCCATAGCTGTTACCAGCTCAAAGAATGTAGGCTTCAGCGGCTCAAAGAATAACCGCTCTTCTTCCACAAAGTTGATGACGTATTCTTCGGGAATTGGACTGCCGTTAATGCGGATGCGCTCAGAGAAATCGACCAAGTGTGGTGAGGTATAAAGCCCCACCTTGTAGCCACACATCTGAAGGATGGCTGAAATGGTATGTGCACAGGAACCCTTGCCGTTGGTGCCAGCAATATGAATAGTGCGATATTTGCGATGGGGATGATCGAAGTGCTCATCGAGCTTTAGGCTGTTTTCCAATCCCTCTTTGTAACCACTCGCTCCTTGTCGTTCAAACATGGGCAGTTGATTATATAAATATTCACACGTTTCCCGATACGTCATATAGGGCTCCTCCTTCCTTATCCTTGATTAATTAAAATAATTCTTGAAACGTTGGAAAATAGAATCCTTGGTCTGCTTGTCACCCTTGAAATTGTCGCTGTCGCGGAACTGCTCAAGCGCAGTTTTCTCTTCACGGCTCAAGGTTCGAGGCACATAGACACTGATGTTGACCACCAAGTCACCCTTACCGTTGCCATAGCCCTGAACAGCAGGCAACCCCTTTCCGCGCAGACGAATGGTCTTACCAGGTTGTGTGCCGTTGTCCAACTTCACTTTCAGCTTCGTGCCTTCGATGGTGGGAATCTCCACTTCTCCACCAAGTGCAGCCGTTGGGAAGTCTAACAGCAGATTATAGATTAAGTCATTGCCATCGCGCACAAAAGTGTCATGCTCCTCTTCCTCGATAAATACTTGAATATCGCCGTTGACACCATTACGCTTGCCTGCGTTACCCTTGCCTGGGACGTTGACCACCATGCCTTCTGCAACACCGGCAGGAATAGTGATTTCGACCACTTCCTCGCCTTTCTTAATGCCAGTACCGCCGCACTCATGACACTTGTTCTTTATCACCTGACCTTCACCACCGCAGGCAGGGCACACGCTCTGCTGCTGCATCATTCCAAAGATGCTCTGAGTGGTATGGGTGATATAACCAGAACCATGACAAGTCTGACAGGTCTCCTTTCCGCTACCGTCTTCAGCGCCAGTGCCGTGGCAATGTTCACAAGGCACATCCTTACGCACCTTGAATTTCTTGGTTACACCTTTGTTGATTTCCTCAAGGGTGAGTTTCACCTTCAAACGCAGGTCGCTACCCCTGTGCTGCTGCTGACGGCGTGAACCTCCGCCGAAGCCGCCGAAGCCATGACCGCCGAAGATGTCGCCGAACATAGAGAAGATATCGTCCATGTTCATGGAGGCACCTCCAAATCCGCCGAAATCGAATCCGCTGCCCATGTTCGGACCATCGAAACCGAATTGGTCATATTGTTGACGAGTTTTCGGATCGTGCAGTACATTATAAGCTTCTGCAGCCTCCTTGAATTTCTCTTCGGCTTCTTTATCGCCTGGGTTACGATCTGGGTGATACTTGATAGCTATCTTTCGATAGGCTTTCTTGATTTCGTCTTCTGAAGCGTTTTTTGCTACGCCCAGTACCTCGTAGTAGTCGCGTTTCTGTGCCATATTATTGTCCTACTGCCACTTTTGCATGGCGAATTACTTTATCATTCAGTTTATAACCTTCCTGCAGACAGTCGATCACCTTGCCTTTCTTGTCCTCGCCCATACCAGGCACCATAGCCACAGCCTCATGCACGTCGGTATCGAAGTCTGCTTCCTTTGTATCTATCTTACTTACACCTTGAGCTTCCAATGTCTTCATGAATTTCTGGTGGATGAGTGTCATACCCTCACGCAGCACCTCTGGATCATCGGTCTTGGCACCATTCTCAATGGCGCGCTCCATATCGTCGATGATGGGTAGAATGGCAGTAATAACTTTTTCACCGCCGTTCAGAATAAGCTCTGTACGCTCTTTCAGCGTACGCTTGCGGTAGTTCTCAAACTCAGCTGCCTTATAGAGCAATTGGGTCTTTAGTTCCTCAATCTCTCTCTTAGCTTTCTCCAGCGGGTCTAATTCTTCTTCTTCAGAAGCTGCTTTGCTGTTCTCTCCCTCACTTTTTGCTTCTGCCTCTTTGGCAGTCTCTTCAACAGGAGTCTCGTCCAAAGTCTCTTCTCCTTCGATGTTGATATCTTTTTCTGTCATAATAGCAATGTTTTAACGTTCAGAATACCAATATGCAAATTCTGTGCCATTAAGAATACATCTTTTCTTTCTGCTCCTTGATGGCTTCGTCGTAGATGTAATCATCATATGTCATCAGCTTGTCGATGGTGCCCTTTGGTGTCAGTTCGATGATGCGGTCTGCCACTGTGTTGATAAACTCATGGTCGTGTGAGGCAAAAAGAATATTGCCCTTAAAGCCTATCAGGTTGTTGTTGAATGCCTGAATTGACTCCAGATCCAGATGGTTTGTCGGAGTATCGAGGATAAGGCAGTTGGCATTCTTCAGTTGCATACGGGCAATCATGCAGCGCATCTTCTCACCTCCCGAGAGCACATTCACATGCTTCAGCACATCTTCCTCCTTGAAGAGCATACGACCCAGGAACGATTTCATCGTTACCTCGTTGCCTGGCCCCCATTGTGAGAGCCAGTCCACCAGATTCATCTCGCTCTGGAAGAATTCTGTATTATCGAGTGGTAGATAGGCTGTCGTAATAGTGACACCCCACTTGTAGGTACCAGCCTGTGCTTCACGGTTACCATTGATGATCTCGAAGAGGGCTGTCATCGCTTTTGGGTTGTGAGAGAGGAATACGGTCTTCTGACCTTTCTCAATGGTGAAGTTTACGTTGTCGAAGAGTACGGTACCATCGGCATCAACGGCTTTTAAGCCCTCCACCTCAAGAATCTGTGTACCAGGCTCACGGTCCATCGAGAAAATAATGCCGGGATATTTACGGGTAGATGGCGTGATCTCTTCTACGTTCAACTTCTCCAACATCTTTTTGCGCGAGGTGGTCTGCTTTGATTTAGCCACGTTGGCACTGAATCTACGGATAAACTCCTCCAGTTGCTTTTTCTTCTCCTCGGCCTTCATCTTCTGGTTCTGGGCCTGACGTAAAGCCAACTGAGAACTCTCGTACCAGAACGAGTAGTTACCTGAGAAGAGCGTCACCTTGCCGAAGTCGATATCTACGGTCTGGGTAGATACGGCATCAAGGAAGTGTCGGTCGTGCGACACTACTAGCACACACTGTTCAAGATTACTCAAGTATTCCTCCAGCCACTGTACTGTATCGAGATCGAGGTCGTTGGTGGGCTCGTCAAGCAACAGGTTGTCTGGATGTCCGAACAAAGCCTTTGCCAGCATCACGCGCACCTTCTCATTGTTGGAGATCTCCGACATCTGCTTGTAGTGCTCAGCCTCCTTCACACCCAGGTTCTGCAACAGCTGTGCAGCCTCGCTCTCAGCCTCGTAGCCGTTCATCTCGGCAAAAGCCATTTCGAGTTCGGCAGCTCGGTTGCCGTCTTCCTCAGTCATCTCGGGCTTGGCGTAGAGAGCTTCGCGCTCTTTCATGTTGTCCCACATGGGCTTGTGTCCCATCAGTACTGTGTCCATCACGGTGAATGCGTCGTATTTGAAGTGATCCTGTTCAAGCACACTCATGCGTTCGCCTGGAAGCATCTCTATTGATCCTTTGTTGGGTTCCAGCTCACCGCTGATAGCGCGGAGCAGGGTTGACTTACCGGCACCGTTGGCACCGATGATGCCATAGATATTTCCACTTGTAAATTTCAGGTTCACGTCTTTGTAGAGAACCTTCTTGCCAAACTGTATTTGCAGATTTGTAACTGTTATCATTTTCTCTCTTTATATACCTTATTTGTTATTTGGGCTGCAAAGTTACATATTTTTTCTGATAATCAAGCCATTTTCTGAAGAAAACCGCTTTTTAGAGCATACCTTTGGTAGAAGGAAGCTCGAAGTGGTAGATGTCACGGCGCACTGCCATCTTCAGCGATCGGGCAAGTGCCTTGAAGATGCCCTCGATTTTGTGATGCTCGTTTTGCCCCTCTGCTTTGATGTTCAGGTTCATTTTGGCAGCGTCGCTGAGACTCTTAAAGAAATGTAAGAACATTTCGGTTGGCATCTCGCCAATCTTCTCACGTTTGAACTCTGCATCCCAAACCAGCCAGGGACGACCACCGAAGTCGAGTGCTACGCTACAGAGACAGTCGTCCATAGGCAGACAATAGCCGTATCGCTCGATGCCTCGTTTGTTGCCTAATGCCTGAAGGATACATTCACCTAAGGCGATGGCTGTGTCTTCGATCGTGTGGTGCTCATCAACTTCCAGATCACCTTTCGTGTGAATCATCAGATCCATCATGCCATGCTTGCCGATCTGTTCCAACATGTGATCAAAGAAACCTAATTCTGTTTGGATGTCGCATTTGCCAGTACCATCGAGATTTACTTTGATGTGTATATCTGTTTCCTTAGTTTTACGACTGACTTCGGCAATTCTTTCTCCTGCGAAAAGTATCTCTGCTATTTTATTCCACGTAACACCTTTATCGCTCAAAATCAGTGATTTGCAACCAATGTTTCGAGCAAAGGTTCTGTCTGTTTCTCTATCGCCGATTACGTAGCTGTTGGTGATGTCATAGTCGGTATTATTGATGTACTTCTCTACCAGCCCGATATTAGGCTTTCGGGTAGGGGCATTGTCTTCAGGAAAGTGGGGATCGATTAGGATGTCATCGAAGGTGATACCTTCTCCGGCGAGTGTCTGAAGGATGAAATTGTGGACGGGCCAGAAGGTGTCTTCAGGGAAAGAATCGGTGCCAAGTCCATCTTGGTTGCTCACCATGACAAACTCAAAATCGAGCTTCTCACGGATGAAGCTGAGGTTGCGAAACACACCATTGACAAACTTCAATTTCTCAAAGCTGTCAATCTGTTCGTCGGCTGGTTCCTCAATGAGGGTGCCGTCACGGTCTATAAATAAGATTCGTTTCATAAGATTCTTTCTTGTTGAAGTTTTGTCTGTCTTTTTCGTGCTGGATCATGGCACCTCTCATCATGTAAAGTGGTCCGATAACAGAGAGCCAGACGTATGCCTGCAGGAAGCCGGCAATAAGGAATACCACGAGTGTGAGCCATCTCACATTGTCTGGCATGCCACTCGGATCGCCAGAGAGCACACCTACCTGATCTTGCCAGTTAGCTGCCATCATGATGATCATGGGAAGTGAGGTGAGCAGGATAAGGATCGAAACGGTAAAGAGACACACGATGGCCACGATGAGCACTAAACCCGTGCGCCGCAGCCATGTTTTCATGGGGATACGCTCGGTGTTCTCCAGCAGGTTACGCTTGCGGAGCCTTCGCCAGCCTAGAATTAATAAGAACATGACAGCCACCGTATTCAGCAGCAGGCCAGGCAGTGTTAATTCCATGGATAGGAGTACTGGCAAGGCTGAAGCAGCTGCCGTCAAGACTGCGAATACGATGGCTATCAGCCATGTAGCTCTGAAAATCCGCTTGAAGTTGGAGAAGTAGAAGTGATAGCCGTCACGAATGCAAGCCCTACTGCTCCTGCTTTTTAAAAGGATGTTTTCACTGTCTTTTTCCATTGTCTGATTGATTTTTGTGTGCAAAGTTACTATTTTTTTATTTTATTTCGTATCTTTGCAGCAAAATTTTGCGATATGAAGCAGTTAAAATGGGGTTTCATCGGCTGTGGTGAAGTGACAGAGAAGAAAAGCGGTCCTGCCTTTAGTGAGGTTGAGGGCTCGAGCGTTGAGGCTGTGATGAGTCGCACAGAGCAGCACGCACGCACTTATGCCATCGAGCACGGCATCCGTAAGTGGTACACTGATGCCCAGGAACTCATCGATGACCCCGATGTGAATGCTGTTTATGTGGCTACGCCTCCTGCTAGTCATGCCACTTATGCCATCATGGCCATGAAAGCCGGCAAACCTGTGTATGTAGAGAAGCCCTTGGCTGCCAGTTATGAGGATTGTGCACGTGTGAACCGCATCTCAGAACAGACTGGCATCCCTTGTTTCGTGGCCTACTACCGTCGTTATCTGCCTTATTTCCAGAAGGTAAAGGACATCGTGCAGAGTGGTAGGATAGGCAAGATCCTGAATGTTCAGATCCGCTATACAGAACCCTTGCGTGCTGCTGATGCAGAGGCTATCCAGAAAGGTGAGCCCTTGCCTTGGCGACTGCAGCCCGAGATTGCTGGTGGCGGCTATTTCTATGATATGGCTCCTCATCAGCTTGATCTTTTGCAGGATATGTTTGGTGTGATCCTTGAGGCTCGTGGTATCTGCGCCAATCGGGGCGGACTTTATGAGGCTGAGGACTCTATCAGTGCCTGCTTCAGCTTTGAGAACGGTCTGCCTGGCAGCGGTTCGTGGTGCTATGTGGCTCATGAGAGTGCCCGTGAGGACTGTATTGAGATTATCGGCACCGAGGGACAGGTAAGCTTCTCAATCTTCGATTATAACCCCATCCGCCTGCAGACGAGTGAGGGCGATGAACGCATCATGGTGCCTAATCCGCCCTATGTGCAGTATCCGATCATCAAGGCGGTAATTGAGCATCTGCAGGGCCTGAGCGTATGCACGTGCACTAGTGTGTCGGCAACACCTGTCAACTGGGCAATGGATCGTATTTTAGGGAAAATCTGACTCTGGCGATGAAGCGGTGGGGGGTGCTGTTGGTTACGCTGCTGTCGTGCGTCATGCTCTTTGCGCAGGATTCGCTTCGTACTGACACAGTGCAGAAACGCGAGATAGGCATTATCCGTGAGACCATCCGAGGCTTCGACCGCTTGGAAGATGATTACATAGAGCCCCAGCACTACGAGTTTACCATGATGATGCAGGTGACTCGCACGTTTGAGAACTTCGATCTCAGCAGTAATGGCCAGCATATCCGGCTGTCGCCCGACGGACTGACGAAGATAGGACCATACTTCGGTTGGCGCTGGTTCTTCTTTGGCTACACGTTCGATATCAAGAACCTGAGTTTTGGAAGTGGCGGACTGCGAAAGGAGTTTGATCTCAGCATCTACTCGTCGCAGATAGGTGTAGATGTCTATTATCGCCGATCCGGTAGTGACTATAAGATCCGCGATGTGAAGTTGGGAGGACTGGACAGCGATCTCTTTGAAGATATGCCTTTTGCGGGTGTGCAACTCGGCATCACCGGTGTAAGTGCCTATTACATCTTCAATCACGGACGCTTCTCCTATCCGGCAGCCTTCAGTCAGTCAACATGCCAGAAGGTGAGTTGCGGCTCATGGATGGCGGGTGCAGGATACACCCACAATACGCTGGAGGTAAACTATGAGGAGCTGCGTGATGCACTCAACAGTAGAATGCCGAAGGGACAGGCAGTGGAGCTCGATAGCGGTATGCTGTTTAATAAGGTGAAGTACAACGACTTCATGCTCTCGGGCGGTTATGCCTACAACTGGGTGTTTGCCAAAAACTGGCTGTTCTGTGCCAGTGCACAGCTGGCCTTTTGCTATAAGTCAAGCTATGGTGAGACAGCCGACGAGAAGAGAGGCTTCGATTTCGGGAAGGTGAATCCCGATGTTATCGGGCGTTTCGGACTCGTGTATAACAATACCCGCTGGTATGTGGGAGCCAGTGCCATCCTGCGCACGAACAACTATCGTACCTCGCGTTTTAAGGCCAATAATGTGTATGGCTCGCTGAATGCCTACATCGGCTATAACTTTGTGTTAAAAGAGAAATACAAAAAGAAGAAGAAATGAAACGACAACTGTTCTTGATAATAGCACTCTTCGCCATCCTTGGGTCAGTTCAGGGAGAGGGTAGGGTGAGCTACTTGCAGAATGATAGTCTGACCATCTGCCGACTATTAGACGAGGCACACGCACTGCCGCGCACTACGAACTTTCCGCTCTTCTTTGCCAGAAAGTTCCTCAACATACCCTATGTCGCCCATACCCTTGAGGTCAACGATGATGAACGCCTGGTGGTGAACACCCGACAACTGGACTGTACAACGTTAGTGGAGACCGTGACAGCACTGACTCTCTGTGCTTATCGTCATCTTTTCACCTGGCGTGACTATCTGAACGCACTGACAGCCATGCGTTACCGTCATGCACAGATCAATGATTACACCAGCCGTATCCATTACTTCACGGAGTGGATCACGCTGAATACCGAAGCTGGCATCGTGACAGAGATCCAAGCCCCTAATCCGCCATTCTCGGCTGTTCAGCACGTGAACGTCAACTATATGAGCAGCCATCCGAAGAGCTACAAAGCCCTTCGGGAGCATCCGGAATTCGTGGGTGCCATCCGAGAGATGGAGCAGCGAGTCACTGGTGGCACCTTCCGTTATATCCCTAAACAGGCAGTCAAGAATCACGCCTTGCTCCGCAGGGTGATCAACGATGGTGACATCATCGCCATCACCTGCAAGAAGGCAGGACTCGATATTGCGCACCTCGGCTTTGCCGTATGGAAAGACGGGCGACTGCATCTGCTCAACGCCTCTATGCTGCATAAGAAGGTGGTAGAGGAGCCCATGACCCTCTATCAGTATCTGCAGCAGCACAGCACCCATACTGGAATAAGAATTATCAGAATTAATAAATAACTTAACCCGAAAGAATTATGGAATTACCTGATTTTATGAGTTATGCCAACAAATTCTCACAGTCAGAATTTGTAGAAAAAATCTCCCGTATCGCAAAGCGAGCAGGTTCAAAACTGGTTTATGCTGCCTTGATACTTTATTACACGCTTCAGAGCGATCGTATCAGCAAGACCGACAAGGCTATCATCATAGGTGCCTTGGGTTACATGATCAGTCCGCTCGATGTCATTCCCGATGCCATCCCCATAGCTGGACTTACCGACGACTTTGCCGTGCTGATCTACGTGCTGAAGAAGGTGTGGACCGATGTTGATCCCGCCATCATCGAACAGGCCAAGGAGAAGCTCTCCAAGTGGTTCGACGAAGAGGAGATCTGTGATATCCAGGATATCTTCAAGGACAATGACTAAGGGATAAAGCAAAAGGCTGGTGGAAAGATATCCATCAGCCTTTTTGCTTCTTTCAAGAGGTGCCTGGCGGATTCGAACCGCCGTAGACGGTTTTGCAGACCGTTGACTAAGCCACTCATCCAAGGCACCGAGTAAGCGAGTAAAGAGCGATGCTCGCATCAGCTTTTTCGAGCGCGAGGTGACATGACCGAAGGTCAAGGCACCGTTTCTCGAATGCGGGTGCAAAGTTAGTTATATTTTTCGAGATAGCCAAATTTTTATTCTACTTTTTATGCCAGCAATCTTCTTTTTTCTTCTTTTCGGCTTGTTTTTGTGCTTTTAATGGGCATCCAGCGCAACCATAACAGGGGTCTTCAGTCTTTCTTAAAGCCTTGTAGATGCGCCAGCTGCCATATCCGCCAGCAGCCAGCAGCACGATGAAAACCAACAGCTCTTGCATTTACAACTTGGATAGTTTACGGAGCATCACCTTGTTGATGGTAAGCATTCTGTGACCTGTCTTCTCGATATCCTCACGTACATTATTAATATTATTAAAGAAGTCGCTGAAGGCATTCAGCAGGAAATTAGCTTCTGCTGTGTCCTCAATCTTTTCCGGGTTCGTGAGGATACGGATGCCTTGCGGCTCGATATGCACATCAATGTCGCGACCTGTCATGATGGGGTCACCATCGTAATGGATGGCACCTGGTTCGTTGCGAGTGATATGCAGTCGTTTGGTACGGAATGTCTTGATCTTCGAGTTGTTGCCCAATGTCTTCATAAAGAGATCGGCAGCTATCTGAGGTGCATCGAGGGCATTGAAGGGCTCCATCACGATAACATCCAACTCACCGTCCTGCATGGTGGCCCCTGGAGCGATATAGGCATTGTTGCCGTATTGTGATGCATTGGCACAGGCGATGAGAAATGCCTTATACTTCTTGGCGCCTGACTCATCTTCTACTTCGTAGGTCTCAGGACGGTAGTTCAAACCTTCCTTCAACACATTCTCCAGATAGGTCACTGGGCCGCGCTTGCCTGCTTCGGCAAACTTCAGCGAGATGAAGGCATCGAAGCCCATGCCGCAGGTGCAGAAGAAGGGCAGTTCGTTGATTACACCATAGTCGAAGGCTTCTATCTTGCAGGCATTGATAATCTGGATGGCTTTCTTGATGTCTAACGGCAGACAGAGATGACGTGCCAGTCCGTTGCCTGATCCGCAGGGGATGATGCCCAGAGCTGTCTGGGTGTGTACCAGCGAGCGTGCCACCTCGTTCACCGTACCGTCGCCACCAATAGCCACCACGATATCGATGCCTTCGGCAGCACACGCCTTGGCTATCTCTGAGGCGTGTCCCGCATATTCAGTGAGTCTGAGTTCAGAATCAAACAATTCATGGTTGAGCGTACGCTCTATCACCTCGGGGATTTCTTTCTTCGAGTGTGTGCCCGAGATAGGGTTTAATATAAATACAATCTTCTTCTTACTTGTCATAATCAACTGCAAATATACAAAATTCGGCTGAAAAATGCCCCTTTTAGATAATAAAAAAAACAAAATCAGACAAATATTAATAAAAACTTGCACGAATTGATAAAAATTGTGTAACTTTGCACCCTGAAATTAAAAAATTTAAAAGCTACCTATATAGGAATGGGACAATTAACAGAAAGATACAAGCAATACCGTGAACCTCAGAAGTTCATGGAGGCTGATGTATATCCATACTTCCGTGCGATAGAAGGAAAACAGGGGACGGAAGTAGAAATGGGCGGTCACAAGGTCTTGATGTTCGGTTCAAATGCATACACAGGTCTTACTGGCGACCAGCGTATCATCGATGCAGCTAAGGCAGCGCTCGACAAGTACGGCTCTGGTTGTGCCGGAAGCCGTTTTTTGAACGGAACACTCGATCTGCATGTGAAGCTCGAAAAAGAGCTCGCAGAGTTTATCGGTAAGGATGAGACCCTTTGCTTCTCTACAGGTTTCTCTGTGAATCAGGGTGTGCTCGCCGTGATCTGCGGCAAGGACGATTACATCATCTGCGATGATCGCGACCATGCTTCTATTGTAGATGGACGCCGTTTGTCATTTGCCAAGCAGCTCCATTACAAGCACAATGATATGGAAGATCTGGAGCGCGTGCTGAAGAATCTGCCACAGGAGGCTATCAAGCTCATCGTGGTGGATGGCGTGTTCTCTATGGAAGGCGATCTTGCCAACCTGCCCGCCATCGTGGAGCTGAAGCACAAGTACAACTGCTCTATCATGGTTGATGAGGCTCATGGTATCGGCGTTTTTGGACGTCAGGGTAGGGGTGTATGCGATCACTTCGGACTGACTGACGAGGTGGATCTCATCATGGGTACCTTCTCTAAGTCGCTCGCCTCTATTGGCGGATTTATCGCTGCCGATTGGGATATCATCAATTATTTGCGTCACACCTGCCGCACTTATATCTTCTCAGCTTCTAACACGCCAGCTGCTACAGCTGCTGCTATGGAGGCCCTTCACATCATCCAGAATGAGCCGGAGCGCATCGAGCGCCTGTGGAAGGTTACCAACTATGCGCTGAAGCGCTTCCGTGAGGAAGGTTTCGAGATCGGTGAGACAGAGAGCCCCATTATCCCGTTGTATGTGCGTGATGCCCAGAAGACATTCCTGGTAACGGCACTTGCCTTCAAGGCAGGCGTGTTCATCAACCCTGTGATTCCTCCTGCTTGTGCTCCTCAGGACACCCTCGTGCGTTATGCCCTGATGGCTACACATACCAACGAGCAGGTTGACCGCTCTGTGGTTGCTCTGAAGAAGATTTTTGTCGAGCAAGGCATTATCAAATAATGAGAGAATGAGAGAATGAAAAAATGAAAGAATGAAAGAATGTTAAATAGGGATATTTCATTCTGTCATTTTTTCATTTTATCATTTTTATTTCGTACCTTTGCACCCGCAAAACAAAAAACGAGGTGTAGCGCAGTTGGTAGCGTTCCTGGTTTGGGACCAGGCTGTCGCAGGTTCGAGTCCTGTCACCTCGACTTCAAGTATTACTCCCGCTGATTTTTACGAGTCAGCGGTTTTTTTTATCTTTAGAAATGCAGAAAAACTTAAAACTTTGGATGCTTCTCAGATATTCAACAAATACAAATCTTTAAAATTAGACACTATGACAAAGAAAATCGTTTTAGGTGCCGCTATGGCACTGTTATCACTGGCAAGCTGCTACAATGGTGGCAACAAAGCGGAAACAGCCAACAAGTCAATGTCGTTCGACGAAGTGATGACCTCTCGCAGAAGTGTGCGCGACGCCGACAAGCTGAGAGAGCTCTTTGCCATCCCGGGCAATGAGACCGTCATGGCTGTTATCGCCCTTGGCTACAGGGCAGAGGAGCCTACCCGTCCGGAGCGCAAGAGCCTCGACGACATGGTGAAATTCTATTGATTCAGGCCATCAGTGCCCTGAACCAGAATCTGCGTTCCAACGTGCTCAACGCCCCCGAGTCCTTCCCTTGGTGAAGAAGGCGCACTAACAACAAAGCGTTCTGGAAAAATCTCCAGAACGCTTTTCCTGTCTAATACCCCATGCAAGAGGTTGCTCCGAGGGCGGTCAGCACCGCCGTTGCAATCGATGCAATAATCTGCACCACAAACTTCAAAGTCTCCTTCCTAGTCATAACGGTTATTGTTTAATGTTTAACGTTTAATCCCCGCTTGGCTGATCGTAGTCAGGCTCGTCCGCTGGAGGGGTGCTGCCGCCGTTCTGAGGCTGGGTGTTCTGGTTCTTTCCTTTACTTTTAATGCCATAATTGATTTTAAAATTTTAAGGGTGTAAATGTTTTTCCTATTTCTTAAAACCTTTTCCTTAGTCCGTGCTTCTGCGGTTTCACTATGAAAAACTTACTAGTGCACTTAGAAAAATTTTCTCTATAGTTATGCCGCAAATTTTGTTGCCTTATGTCATTTTCTAACAACGGTACAAAGGTACGAATTTTTGGTGAATTTACTAAATTTTTTAGCGACTTTTTTCACTGAGAATCGAACATTTTTCGAGTGAGTAAGTGGGTAAGTTGAAAAGTAAAATCTTATGTTATCTTCGCGATGCTGAGCGGGTGGGAGAAAGTAAGAAATAGCTAAATATTTTGTAGGTTACCTTATTTATTCGTATCTTTGCACTCGTAATGAGAAGTGATGTATCCATATTCCAGAGACCTGTATGGGTGGTGGTGTTTGCCCTGACGGCTGCGATAGCCTGGGGATGGGCATTCCCACTGATTAAGATAGGCTTTAATGCTTTTGGTATCACAGCCGACATGACGGGTAGCAAGATGCTCTTTGCCGGTATCCGCTTTGCTGCAGCGGGATTGATTGTGCTGGCTGTGGCGCGCAGCAGCAGGCGTCCATTCGGTACGACAAAGAAGAGCGACTGGTGGTTTATTCTTGCCTTTGCGCTGATGAACACGGCGCTTCACTATTTCTTCTTCTATGTTGGCATGTCGCACAGCGAGGGCTCAAGGGCTGCCATTCTCAACTCGCTGAGCACATTTCTGGTGGTGCTGCTGGCTTGTGCCTGTTTCAAGAGCGACAAACTGACTTCACGCAAGATTCTCGGTTGTACTGTTGGATTCAGCGGTATCCTTGCCTTGAATCTTGGTGGAGCCGAAAGTGGGCAATTTACTTGGTTGGGCGACGGTATGATCATCCTGAATGCCATCTGTGGGGCTTGTGCCAACCTGATGACGCGTGGCTTGAACCGACGCATCAATGTCTTTGTGGGTACAGGCTACAGTCTTACCATCGGAGGCTTTTTGCTCATCATCTTCGGACTGGTCTTTGATGGTAGGCTGCCTCAGGTGAATATGCCCGGCATCCTTTGTCTGGTGTTGCTTATCGCCATCTCTGCCGTTGGATTTGCGCTGTATAACAAGCTGCTGAGTTGTAATCCTGTGGGAAAGGTGGCCATCTACAATTCTCTGATTCCCATTGTGGGTGCTGTTACCTCGTGTCTCTGTCTCGGCGAGACCTTCCATGCGAAGTATGCACTTGCCGGTGGACTTGCGGCACTTGGCATCTATATCATTAATAAGGGTAAGAACTGATAATTTACTGTTTCATTTGATGAATCCTTTAGGAAGTGCATGACGATTGAGAAACAGATAGGTGGTGTTCAGGGCGATATAGTCGCGTGACATATACCAAATACCCTTATATTGACCAGTCTCGCCCCATGAGTTCTTTACCATATAATAAGGTTTGCCTTGCTCGTCAACAGCTTTGCCATAGATAAGCATCACATGATCATAGGTGAACTGCCAATTGTCCCATTGCTCCTGGCGCAAGGTTTGAGTCGGTTCTACGCCATCAGGCAGCATGGCTAGTCCTGTGCGGGTGAAGTCACCTGACACATCGCCACCCCAGGCTACGGTATAGCCTGCATCCAGTGCCTTGTCGAGAACAGTCATCAGTTGTTCGATAGGTATGTTATAGCTGGGTTTCAGTCGCCATTTGTAGGGTGCTTCAATGACGAACCATTTGTCAAACGGATGATGTGTGAAACTGGTTAGACTTACGTAATCGTCAAGGTTCAGTCCGAGACTCTCGGCAAACGATTTCGGTGTGTAGGACTTACCCTCATACACAAAAGTTTCCGGGCAGCGACCAACATAACGCTCGATGACTGCCTGAACGCTATCTTGCCAATGGGGCAGGGGAGTCTTAGCGTCCTTAACTACCGTACGTCTCACCATTTGTTCCAGCTCTGGGAAAAAAACTTTGAAGTTAGCCAGCGAGTCGCCTGTAAGTGAACCAGGTGCAGGCATCGCACTTTCCAGACAGATGCCATGATGTCGAATCACCTCCAGCACATCGTCGCATGAGCCGCCTTCTGAAATTTGGCTATAACCGTGCATTCGTACGTAATGCGTAGCGTTGTCCATATAGTCTTTGTTCACAACAAACATCTCGCACAGGTCATAGGTCTTGCCTGTCTGTCGCAAAATTTCACTTTCAAAATAGCCCAATGTGGCAAAATCCCAACAGGTGCCACTACGATATTGGTTTTTCACACTCGTTATCGGAAGTTCCTTCACTGTTGTGAATGTTTTCTTTAAGTCAGAGGCTTTTGCATTTCTCTGTAAATTCTCTTGGGCCTCTGCTGTGATGGCCAAGAGTAAAGTGGCTATCAAAAATACTTTTTTCATATTCGTCGCTTTTGTTGGACAAAGGTAGATATTATTTTTGAAACGTACAACATATTTTCGGAAAAACTTGCAAGAACCAAATAAAAACAATACTTTTGCAG
This sequence comes from uncultured Prevotellaceae bacterium, assembly GCA_902800595.1. Lineage (GTDB taxonomy): Bacteria > Bacteroidota > Bacteroidia > Bacteroidales > Bacteroidaceae > Prevotella. The sequence goes on from CADCFA010000005.1 coordinate 30,636, forward strand.
GCAGATCATTAAAACATTATTGGAATATGACGACAGACAGAAACAAATGGGTGGCTTGTTGGGGGAATGCCACATCAATAACCAATCGTTGCGAGGCTATATATGCTAAGGATCTCACGCTGCGCTATCCCATCAGGATGTGTTTCAGCGGCACGATGCTGCGTTTCTGCTTCTCTAATCTGACTGGCACTGAGCCTGTGGAACTCACGAAGGTGTTTGCAGGGCATACCCCCATCACCTTTGGCGGTAAAACCAGTGTGACGCTGAAGCCTGGCACCGAAACGGAGAGTGATGCCATCAACTACACCGTGCATCGTGGCGACACCATCGAGGTGAGTATGTATCTGGAAGGATTCACCCAGATGAACAGTGGTACACTTATAACAGGACCGCTCTCAAAAGGATTCTATGCCTATGGCGACTATGCTGAAGCCGATGAGTTACCTCTTGACCTGACGCGACATACCAACTGGTTCTATTTCCTGAATACCATCGATGTGCTGACATCAGCCGAGAATCGTGCTGTGGTGTGCTATGGTGACTCCATTACGGCTCAGTCATGGCCTGACTATATGGCACAGATGGCTCTTGGTACTAATGTGGCTATCATTCGCCGTGCTGTCAGTGGCACACGCATTCTGCGCCAGTATGACTGCATTACCTATCAGGCTTACGGCTTGAAGGGTGCCACCCGCTTTCCTATTGAGATGAATGTGGCTGGTGCTACGGATGTCATTATCCAGCATGGCATTAACGATATCATCCATCCCGTAGGTGCTGACGTCAATCCTTTCCGACCTTGGAGCGATCTGCCAACAGTAGAGGAGATGGAGCAGGGGGTGGAAAATATCTATGTAAAGCCAGCTAAAGCGATGGGACTGAAGGTGTGGAGCGGTACGCTGCTGCCTATCTTTGGCTGGCGCACCTATAATGAGAAACGTGATGAGATGCGGCAGCAGTTTAATGAGTGGCTACGCACATCACCTATCTTCGACGGGTGTATCGACTTTGATGCTGCCGTTCGCAGTGCCACCAATCCTAAAGCCTTTGCAGAGGGTTTTGACAGTGGTGACCATCTGCATCCCAGTGAACGTGCCTACGAGGCAATGGCGCAGGCAGCTGTTCATAAGCTGATACGCCATATGCCTCGATATGATCACGAAGAGTTTTACTAATGTAGTTTTACAATAGCATAAGAAGTGGCAGGCATATGGATCGTCATATTGCCTGTCTTTTTATTGTGAGCGATACTGAAACGATCGCCAGCTAACAATTTGGTTTTGTTGAATTTAACATTGATATTGAAGGTGGCGTCAGAAGCCTTTGCCCTTGGGTTCAGCATCACCAATACCACATCATTGCCAGCTGCACGAGCATAGACAAAGGGGTAGGGATCGGAGGCATCCTCACCAGGATAGATGGGCACAAACTCCGCATAGTTGGCAAGTGCCGGTTCACTGTGTCGCAAGGCAATCAGCTGGCGAGTCTTATTCAGCAGTGAGTTGGGGTTCTTCTCCTGTGCTGCTACATTGGGGGCGTCGGGAGCGGGATCAACAGGCAGGTATAGGTTGGCAGCGTCGCCAGAAGAGAAGCCTAAGTTCTTGTCAGCGCTCCATTGCATAGGGGTACGTGCACCATTACGCGGCTGATAGGCTCCCTCTACTTGTGGCCAGTCTTCGGGTAACTGTCGCATGCCGATCTCGTTACCATAATAAAGGAAGGGTACACCTGGCATCGTAAAGCCGAAAGCATAGATAATCTCCAGTTCCTTATCGGTACGTTTGTTACCCAGACGGGCATTGTCGTGATTACCCAGCGGCAGACTGATATAGCCCTTACCAACGGTCTTCTGATACTGATCCATATAACTCTTCAGGAAATCTGCAACAGACCCTTTTCCTTCTGCATCAAAGTAGCTGTGTCCCTCGCTGACACCATTGAGGATACGCCAGCTCTCCTTCTGGAAAAGGTCGTTGTAGCCCTTGAACCAGTGGAAGAAATCTACGTGGAAGCAGTTGTCGAGTGCATCAGCAGGGTACGACCATTCCGCAACCATGAAGCCGTGCGGGTATTCCTTTTCAAGCAGCTGACGGATCTCACGCCAGAAGAGTTTCGTCTCGTTCTCATTGGTATTATAGAACTGCTCATTGCCTCTCACACGACGTGTCTTAACCAATGCACCAGCCATGTCTGCACGGAAGCCGTCGGCACCCATATCCATCCAGAATCGCAATACATTCTTCAGATCCTCACGCATCGCCATCACATCGGGATGATTGGTGGGCAACTGCCACTTCTGATTCGGGTCGGGATTAGCGAAGCCGAAGTTCAGAGCAGGCTGGCACCAGTAGAAGTTACGCATAAACTGACCGTTACGCTGTCCGTAGCCCTTTACAAACTGACCTGCAAACTCGAATGGGGGATCCACCCAGTTCGTCTCCGTCCAGATATAATAGTTGGAGTATTTGTTCTTTTCTTGCTTCTGGGAAGCTACAAACCATGGGTGATCGATGGCTGTATAGCTGATGACATAGTCGAAGATGACATGCATGCCTCGTTTGTGGGCTTCCTCGAAGAGCTGCTTGGCATCGTCGTTGGTACCGTAGCGCGGCGCAATCTTGTAATAGTCGCGAATGTCGTAGCCGGCATCGTTGAAAGGCGAGTCGAAGAACGGGTTGAACCAGATGGCATCCACCCCGAGGCTCTTCACATAGTCGAGCTTACTGATGATTCCCTGAATGTCGCCAATGCCATCACCGTCTGAGTCGCAGAATGTCTGCGGATAGATCTGATAGAATACCGCGTTCTTAGCCCAGTCAGGCATCTTGGGTATTTCATACTTACCTGTGATAGTCTGTGCCGAAGCAAATGTCATCATCATGCATAACATGATTAATGATAATAATCGTTTTGTGTTCATAAATGAAAATGGTTTTGGAGTAATAAGTAAAGTTCTGGATGCAAAGATAAATAAAAATGCAGAATATTCCAAGAATATTCAATCTTTTTGCCAGTTTTTTCGCTTTTTTCTTGTTTATATTCAAAAGAAGTCGTATTTTTGTGGCTGATAAAAAAATAGAAGATGCGCAGAAAGCTATATATGATACTTTGTTTGATGCAGTTGTTGTCGCTTCAGGCGATAGCCGACCGCTCAGGGAGATTGTTTGAGTTGTTTAATGCTTCAGACGGTCTGGCAGACAATAGTGCCCAGGTTATTAAATGCACGAGGACGGGACGCATGGTGACGGCAACAGTGGGGCAGATTAACTTCTTCGATGGTCAGAAGTTCACTTACATTGATCCAACCGAAGAGAATGTTTATCCGCTAGAGAACTACAAAGGTAAATATCATCTGTATTTCGACAAATATCACCATTTGTGGCTGAAAAACAAGCAGTCGGTGACTTGTGTGAACCTGACAACAGAGAAATTCGTGAATTCTGTTACGGAAGAGTTCCTGAAATTCGGATTCAGCAAGACTGTTAATGATCTGTTTGTAAGTGAGGATGGTGTGGCATGGCTGTTGAATGGTTACGACCTTTTCTCTGTAGCTTCCAAAAAGACCTATCGCATCTTTGCAGGTAAGAAGCTTCAAGATGTAGAAACCTATCGGGATAAAACACTGCTGCTGTTCTATGACGATGGTACTGTGGAGGGAAAAGACCTGGAGACCACAAAAACTCAGTTCCGTTTACCTGCTTATGATGTCAGTAAGAAGGCGCTTTATAAGCATTACTCTGTATTGCTCAAAGATAGCGATAATATCTATCAGATACGAAATGGTGAGCATGCTTCTGTTCTGTTGCGCTTTGAGATGAACAAACGGCAGTGGACCACTCTTCATGAGTGCAATTTCCATATGAATAACCTTATAAAAAAAGACTCACTTCTCTATATCGCTACACAGCTCGGTTATATGACCTATGACATCACGACAGGTTCAATACGTAATTACGATGAGCTGATGCTGATGAACGGACAGGTGTTGAAGACGGATATCAATGTGATAGCTTTTGATAAACAAGGTGGTATGTGGGTTGGTACGGAACGTAGAGGACTGCTTTATTCTCGTCCGTTTAATCCGCCTTTCAAGTCGTATAACATAGACGATCCTCATGCTCGTGAACTTCGTTCTAAGATGGAACAATACCGTACTTCGGTGACTACTTTCAGGGATCGTCTTGTGAATTGTGCGTTTCGTGATTCACGTGGTTGGACTTGGGTTGGAACGACACAAGGCTTACAGCTTTATCGCCATGATTCTGACAAGTTACCGCAGATTATTACCCGTTACGACGGTCTGTTGAACAATGTGATTCATTCTATCACTGAGGATCTTGAACACCAGGTATGGGTAAGTACAAGTTATGGTATCTCGTGTATCGTCATAAAGGATAACCAAGTTGATTATGTGACTAGTTATAACGATTACGACATGGTGCCTAATGAGAACTTTGCCAATAACGCTGCAGCCTGTCTGCCTGATGGTATGGTGGTGATGCAGTCTCTCGATCATATGGTGTCTTTCTATCCTCACCTGATGAATACCATCAATGGGAATATGCGCTTTGAGATATACCCCAAGCTGATACATTTCATGGTTAATGGTGTAGAAGTGAAAGCGGGCGATGAGATTGACGGGCAAGTGATTCTTGAGAAAGCTGTTTCGCGAGTAAATAAGATTGACTTGAACTATGATCAGAACTCTCTGACTCTAATTTTTACGGCTTTGAACTATTTTCGTCCGAATCATACTTACTACCGTGTACGTATCATCGGCTTGGATGAACAATGGCATGTATATTCCAGTCACGAACTCAACTCAATAGTCGATAAAAGTGGTCGTCTGCATCTGCAGCTGATGGCTCTGCAACCAGGTTCCTATCAGGTTGAAGTTCAGGCATCCATGAATCCTAACAAGTGGGAGACGACACCGTATAAATGGACCATCAATGTCAATGAACCTTGGTGGCGTTCTACTGGTGTGTATTGGCTTCTTGCCTTGGTCATGATGATCTTGGTAGGCATCAATGCATATTATTATCTGCGTAATGACCGTATGTTAACCATGCGTGATACTCAGGAGCGTCCGCTGCTCAAGAATATCCGTCGCTTCGCAGAACGTTGCTCAACCCGTAGCTCAGAGCTGTTGGAGCCTTCGTACGATGAGATCCACGGACGTTTTGATGAAAACCAGATGATGGGGCTGGCACCAGAGTTTATTGATATGATGATAAAACTGATGCCGTATGTGATGTCTAAACCTGAAGCATCGCTGACGATGCGTGAGTTAGGTAGGGAGTCTGGTTTGGACATACAGGAGTTCTATAATCTTATTACAACGAATATCTATAAGAGTCCGCGACCGATGGCACTTTCTATGATGATAGAGAAAGGTGTTGAGATGTTGCGTACGACGGATAAGAGCATAGAAGAGATTGCTTCGGAGTTAGGCTTTGTATCGCCCAACTACTTTATTGCAGTTTTCTACCAGAAGATGCAAAAGACACCTTCAGAGTTTCGTAAGCGCCACACGCTGAAAGTGCCTGTCTAACGCATGATAATCTGACTATAGGCTGTCAGTTTCCATGTGCGCTCACCTGTTCCTTTGTAATATACCAGAATCTGGTAGCGGTTCTCTGTCTCATAGAAATTGCCTTCTGAGGGTAGGGGATGTGTGCTGCCATCTTCTTTCATCCAGAGATACTGATAGGAGTAGTAGCCCAGTTTCTGAAGGATACTGGCGGTGTAGAGGTCTTGTGACGCATCGTAGTTCATCAGATAGGTGTCGGGATGCTCTGTTGCCCAGTGTCCATCAATAACGATATGTCCTTCTATAAACTGAGGTGCTTTCAGACGATAGTTCACCCATACATAATCGCTGATAATATCGTTCTCACGATTATCGCTGTTACGGATGTAGAAGGCACCGTTGGCATCCTCGTCGTAGAGATAGTTCATACGGGGCTCGCTGATATATGGTTGTGCCTGATAGTTCTTGCCGTCCCAGCTCACATGTTCAATACCGAGTGTAGGATGACTGGGGTCGAGAATCTCAAACTTACGGTATTCGTTGCCGCCATCGAAGATCAGCTCCTTCTTATGTTGCCATTCCAGACCGTTCTGACTGATATAGCTTGGACGTACATTCCTGCGCCAGGTGTCTTCACGTGCGTTCTGCATCACCACTGTCTGAATCTGGTCTTGCGGATCTGTCACGATATGGTTCCCGTATTTCACGCCGAAACTCACCTGCTGGTGACTTTGATTTGTGTCGATGTCGGTATTGGAGGAGACATTTACAGATAATGTCATCGACTGCTCTGTCACCATAAACTCTACGGTGGCGATATCTTCGTCGCTCCCGTCTTCCGAAATGTGCAAGCGATAGTTGCCGCTCAGTTTCAGTCGGCATCTGTCGTTGGGTATCTGTAGCTTGTAGTGGGTATAGGGTACGGTAGTGTTGATGCTGTGTTCATAGTTGTCAATCACGTTGTGGTTGAAACCTTCCAGCCAGTCACTTTCAAAGAGCTCTTCCGATGTGGTCCAATCTGCCTCACAACGCTCTAGACGATACACATAGCGGTGATAGTCATGGGACAGTTCGTCGAACCCGATATTCAGCACGTCATCCCCCTTGAGTCGCATCACCGCAGGCGATAGCCAGTCTTGGTTTACCACAGCCTGTAGCGATTTTACCTCAGGCTTGTAGGTCCTGTTCTCTGCTGTGGTAACGGTTGGCAGCAGTGCGATGATACAAAAGAGTAGGTGCTTCATACGCCGGTAGCTTTATTCGTGGTGATAGGGTTCGCCTTTGATGATGGTACAGGCCCGATAGACCTGTTCGGTAAATACCAGTCTGATCATCTGGTGCGAGAAGGTCATCTTCGAGAGTGACAGCTGTTCGTTGGCACGGGCATAGACCGCTGGTGAGAAACCGTAGGGGCCTCCGATGACGAAGATCAGCCTACGGGCTGTATTCCGTTTCTGCTCCAGCCAACGGGCAAACTCGATGCTGCGCAGTTCCCGTCCGTGCTCATCCAATAGTACCAGCGTGTCAGATGGCTGTATCTGTTTCAGGATCAGTTCTCCCTCAGCAGTCTTCTGTTGTTCTTCCGACAGACTCTTTGTGTTCTTGAGTTCAGGAATGGTCACGATCTCAAAGGGCATATAGTGCCCGATGCGCTCCACATAATCCGTTATACCTGCCAGGAAGTGCTTGTCTGTTGTCTTGCCAACGAGTATCAGTAGCGTCTTCATTATTTTATTGTTTCGTTAGCAATAAACTCGTCAAACTGACTCTGATAGCCGTTGAACACATTGATATCGACATCTCCCTGAATACCAGCTACCCGTCCGTCAGGACAAAGCTGCCAGTAGGTCAGTCTTACGTCAGGTTTATATTCACTGTATCTTGCTATCCACACACGATAGTCTCGCTTCAGGTCTTCCTGATCTGTGAGGTAGTTGTTCACGAACATCTGGTTCACGTAGAGCACAGGTTTGACACCAGTCCATTGTTCTACGGCATTGAGCCATATGCGGATATGATGGAACATCGCTTCAGAACCACCCATCTGCTGGATCTGTGACTTGCTGGGCTCCACATCGAGCACAGGAGGTAGGTCACCCTCACGGAACAGTGTGTTATGGATGAAGTGCTTGGCTTGCGCAGCGCCTGAGGTCTTCGTAGAGAAGAAGTGATAGGCCCCAGTGCGGATGCCGTGTTTGCGGGCCTGGGTATAATCGTTCACATAGAACTTATTGCGTACAGAGGTACCTTCTGTAGATTTTATATACACAAATGAGACGGGGTAGTCGGCCTTGCCCCTCACGTTGTGACTGCCGTTCTTGCCTACATGCGTGATTCGCAGCTGATCCCAGAGGATGGGGACGGGTCTGCGCCCCTTGCCGTGTTGATAGCGTGCGATGTCGATACCGTAGATACGTTCCGAGGTGTATCTCATGCGTTCACCCATGAACCGGTTCTTCCGCCATTCACCTACCCGCAGACGGGGATTCTCATTGTCGACCAACAACATCTCCAGTCCGAAGCCCTGTTTCTTGTCCTGTTCCCAGCGTCCTTCGTAGTAGCTGCCGTTTGCAGCCTGATACGAGCCATGCCCGCTGGCGCCTGCTTGGGAGAAGTCACCTTGATAGGTTCCCGCTTCATCAGCCCTGATGGCTGTCACAAGGGTATCAGCCTGACAGACTCCGAAGATGGTTCTTCCTAAGGTGTCGAGTGTGATCACTGTACCCTCACGTGAATAGCCCTTCCATGTGCCTACATTTCTCAGAGTCACGTGTGGGTTGATGTCTGTATGGTGACGTTTTCCTTCTATATAGCCAACCACCATCTCATAACCTTCGTCCTGCACATTGTGGCGATCCAGATAGTATTTGATCTCTGACTGAATATTGGGATTGCTAGGATTGCTAGGATTACTAGGATTGCTAGGATTACTAGGATTGCTAGGATTACTAGGATTGCTAGGATTACTAGGATTGCTAGGATCTCTAGGATCTCTAGGATTACTAGTGATAGAAACCTTGTTTGCCTTAGCTGGGCGGGGGAGTATATATGTGGCACCTATCAGTACCACAAAAGGTAAGGTAATATATAATAATGTCTTTTTCATCTTTCTGGGTGCAAAGATAATATAAATAATTTAGAAAAAGCGTGGCAAATAGGTTTTTTTTTCGTAACTTTGCACACAAACAAACAATATATTATAAAGAATGAAGGACTTTAATTTCTATGCACCGACAAGAGTGGTGTTTGGACGTGAGTCGGAAGAAAAACTTCCACAGTTAATTCTGCAGTATGGGGGTAAAAAAGTGCTTGTACACTATGGTGGTGGTAGTGCCCGCAAATCAGGATTGCTGGATAAGGTAGAGAAGATGCTGTCTGAGGCAGGTATAGCATATGTTGAATTGGGTGGGGTAGTACCCAACCCATTATTAAGTAAGGTTCGCGAGGGCATTGACCTTTGTCGCCGTGAGAAAGTTGACTTTGTCCTTGCCGTAGGTGGCGGCTCTGTGATAGATTCCTCGAAAGCTATCGGCTATGGCGTTGGATATGATGGTGATGTATGGGACTTCTGGGATGGTAAGGCTGTCCCTCAGTCGTGCATCCCTGTCGGTGTTATTCTTACGATACCTGCTGCAGGCTCAGAGATGTCGTCCAGCTGTGTGATTACCAAAGATGAGGGAATGCTGAAGCGTGGTGTGAACAGCGATCTGTGTCGCTGTAAGTTTGCTATTATGAATCCGGAGCGCACCTACACCTTACCGCCTTATCAGACAGCTGCAGGAGCTGTAGATATCATGATGCATACGATGGAGCGCTATTTCTCGAAATACGAGGATGCAATACTCACAGATGCGATTGCCGAGGCTCTGCTGAAGACAGTGATGGCTTCTGCTAAGGAAGTGATGCTGGTGTCTGATGATTATAAGCATCGGGCAGCTATCATGTGGGCTAGTTCGCTGTCGCATAACGATCTGACGGAGTGTGGTACAGAGAAGGATTTCGCCTGTCATAAGCTGGAACACGAACTGAGTGGTATGTTCGGTGTGACGCATGGTGCTGGACTTGCTGCCATCTGGGGCACTTGGGCACGCTTTGTGAAGGATAAGCATCTGAACCGTTTCGTGCAGTTTGCCGTCAACGTGATGGGTGTGATTCAGGATTTTGCCAATCCTCATATGACAGCTTTGCGTGGTATCGAGGCGATGGAATGCTTCTTTAAGGAGCTCAATATGCCCACAAATATCCCTGATTTGATTGGGCGCCAGATGACGGAGGATGAGATTGATGAGCTGGTTGATAAATGCAGTCGAGGTGGCAAGATGAATATCGGTGCTATGGAGGTGCTGGCACCCGAAGATATGAAGGCTATTTATCAGTTGGCAAACGGTTAAAGTTGCAAATTGATACTTTTTTGCGCAAAAAAGTTACGAATTATTTGTTTGTTACAAAAAATATGTTTACTTTTGCAGCCGAATTAAAATACAGAAACAAGTATGAAGAGTTTGAATCTACTTAACGCCATTATTATTATTCGACTGCAGCGAGCAGGCGGAAGTGATAGGGCATGTATGTAGGTCAGATGCTGAAACTGAACATAGAAGAGCCTTTCTCACTTCCGAGTGCGAAAGGCTCTTTCTTTTGGCAGACAAAGAAAGTAAACCAAATACAAGTAACATTAGATGAATAAAAAAGATGAGTGACAGATTGTTTATTTTCGACACAACGCTCCGCGACGGCGAACAAGTTCCCGGATGCCAACTGAACACTGTTGAGAAGATTCAGGTGGCAAAGGCGCTTGAGCAGTTAGGTGTGGATGTGATCGAAGCAGGATTCCCTATTTCTTCGCCAGGCGATTTCAATTCCGTGATAGAGATCTCCAAGGCTGTAACGTGGCCAGTCATCTGTGCCCTGACTCGTGCTGTAGAACGTGATATCGATGTGGCCTTCGAGGCCCTGAAGTATGCCAAGCATAAGCGTATCCATACAGGTATTGGCACCAGTGATGAGCACATTAAGTACAAGTTTAATTCCACCCGTGAGGAAATAATTGAGCGAGCGGTAGCTGCTACTAAGTATGCCAAGCGGTTTGTTGATGATGTGGAGTTCTATTGTGAGGATGCAGGTCGCACCGATAATGAGTATCTGGCTCGTGTGGTTGAGGCAGTTATCAAGGCTGGAGCTACCGTGGTGAACATCCCTGATACTACAGGCTATTGTCTGCCTCAGGAGTACTTTGAGAAGATCAAATATCTGAAGGAGCATGTAGATGGTATTGACAAGGCTATCCTCTCTACCCACTGTCACAACGACTTAGGAATGGCTACAGCCAATACACTGAATGGTGTCTTGGCAGGTGCACGTCAGGTGGAGGTAACCATTAATGGTATCGGTGAACGAGCAGGTAACACCTCGCTCGAAGAGATAGCCATGATCCTGAAGTGTCACAAGGGTATCGGTATCGATACCAATATCAACACCACGAAGATATATCCCACCAGCCGTATGGTGTCCTCTTTGATGAATATGCCTGTTCAACCCAACAAAGCTATTGTGGGACGTAATGCCTTTGCGCACTCCAGTGGCATCCATCAGGATGGTGTCTTGAAGAATGTGCATACTTATGAGATTATGGACCCCAAGGATGTGGGTATCGATGACAACAGCATCGTGCTGACAGCCCGTTCGGGTCGTGCTGCCCTGAAGCATCGTCTGCATGTCAACGGCGTAGATCTCTCGGAGGAGAAACTCGATAAGGTTTATGAGAAGTTCCTGATCTTGGCCGACCAGAAAAAAGAGGTTACCGATGCCGACGCTTTGATGTTGGCTGGTGCGGATACTGCTGATACCCACGCTGTTAGACTCGATTTCCTGCAAGTTACTACAGGTAAGGGTGTGAAGAGTGTCGCCTCTATCGGACTTGATATCAGCGGACAGAAGTTCGAGGCTGCTGCCAGCGGAAATGGTCCTGTTGATGCTGCTATCAAGGCACTGAAGAAGATCATCATGAAACAGATGACGCTGAAGGAGTTTACAATCCAAGCCATCTCCAAAGGCTCCGACGATGTGGGTAAGGTTCACATGCAGGTGGAGTATGATGGTTCCCTCTATTATGGCTTCGGTGCCAATACTGATATTGTGACGGCCTCTGTTGAAGCTTATATCGACTGTATCAACAAATTTAAAAAGGAAGACGAATGAACACATTATTTGATAAGATATGGGATCAGCACGTAGTGCAGCAGATTACTGATGGTCCCACCCAGTTATATATCGATCGCCTCTATTGTCATGAGGTCACTTCGCCTCAGGCGTTCGATGGTATGCGGGCTCGTGGACTGCAGTGTTTCCGCCCCTCGCAGATATTCTGTATGCCGGATCATAACACACCTACACATGATCAGGATAAGCCTATTGCCGATCCTGTATCCAAGAAACAGGTGGATACGTTGGCAAAGAATGCCGCCGACTTCGGTCTGACGCATTACGGCATGATGTCGAAGGATAATGGCATTATCCATGTGGTAGGACCTGAGAAGGGACTCTCACTGCCGGGTATGACGATTGTGTGTGGCGACTCCCACACCTCCACCCACGGCGCTATGGGAGCCGTAGCCTTTGGTATCGGAACCTCTGAGGTGGAGATGGTGATGGCCTCGCAATGCATCCTCCAGCAGAAACCCAAGTCGATGCGAATCAGTATCAACGGAACGCTTCAGAAAGGTGTTACTGCCAAGGATGTAGCTCTCTATCTGATGGCTCAGCTCACCACCTCAGGTGCTACAGGTTTCTTTGTGGAGTATGCGGGTTCGGTGGTGCGCAACCTCTCTATGGAGGGACGCCTTACGCTCTGTAACCTTTCTATTGAGATGGGAGCCCGTGGTGGCTTCATCGCCCCCGACGATACCACTTTTAATTATCTGAAGGGTAGGGAGTATGCGCCGAAAGGTGAGGCATGGGATAAGGCCGTTGCCTATTGGAAGACTCTAAAGAGCGGCGACGATGCTGTGTTTGACAAGGAACTCTCTTTCGATGCAGCTGATATTGAGCCTCGTATCACTTATGGTACCAATCCTGGTATGGGTATAGGTATTTCTGAGCACATTCCTGATTCTGGCGATGCCAACTTTGAGAAGGCGCTTCATTATATGGGCTTCGAGGCTGGACAGCAGCTGTTGGGTACAAAGGTGGATTACGTCTTCCTAGGTGCCTGCACCAACGGACGTATTGAGGACTTCCGTGCGTTTGCCTCTATCGTGAAAGGTCGCCAGAAGGCGGCTGATGTTATCGCCTGGCTCGTACCAGGCTCCTGGGCTGTCGATCAGCAGATCCGTGAAGAAGGGCTCGACAAAGTGCTTGAGGCCGCAGGTTTCGCCATCCGTCAGCCTGGCTGCTCGGCTTGTCTGGCGATGAACGATGATAAGATTCCCCCAGGTAAGCTGTCTGTCTCTACCTCTAACCGCAACTTCGAAGGTCGTCAGGGACCAGGTGCCCGCACCATTCTGGCATCGCCCCTAACCGCCGCTGCAGCTGCAATCACTGGAGTAATCACCGATCCAAGAGAATTATTATGAAACAGAAATTCAATGTTATAACGTCAACTTGCGTGCCACTTCCATTGGAGAATGTTGACACTGATCAGATTATCCCCGCACGCTTCCTCAAAGCCACAACCCGTGAGGAGAAATTTTTTGGCGACAACCTCTTCCGCGATTGGCGATACAATGCCGACGGCACACCAAACAAGGACTTTGTGCTGAACAATCCTGACTACTCGGGCTGTATTCTCGTGGCAGGTAAGAACTTCGGTTCTGGTTCTTCTCGCGAACATGCCGCTTGGGCTATCGCAGGCTATGGCTTCCGGGTGGTCATCAGTTCCTTCTTTGCTGATATCCACAAGAACAATGAACTCAACAACTTCGTGCTTCCTGTCGTCGTCAGCGAGGGCTTTCTGGCAGAACTCTTTGCCAGCATCCAGAGCGACCCCAAGACTCAGGTAGAGGTCGATCTCCCTAATCAGACCGTCACTAACAAGGCTACAGGATCGCGTGAGCATTTTGATATCAATGGCTATAAGAAGCACTGTTTGATGAACGGACTCGACGACATCGATTTCCTCGTACAGAATCAAGATAAGACAATACAATGGGAACAGCAGAACAAGTAGGAAAATATAAGGGCTTACGACCTTTTGTGGAGATCCTTGACTCCACCTTGCGCGATGGTGAGCAGACCAGTGGTGTCAGCTTCCTGCCCCACGAGAAACTCATCATCGCCCGTATGCTGCTTCACGACCTCAATGTAGATCGCATCGAGGTGGCTTCGGCACGCGTCTCTGAAGGCGAGAAAGAGGCTGTAGGCATGATTTGCCGCTATGCGGAGAAGATCGACAAACTTGAGCGTGTTGAGGTGTTGGGATTCGTAGATGGCGGGCAGAGTGTCGATTGGATTCTCAGCTGTGGTGGTAAGACTGTCAACCTCTTGGCGAAAGGTTCCTTGCGCCATTGTCGGGAGCAGTTGAAGAAGACACCCGAAGCCCATATCGAGGATATCCGTCGTGAGGTTGATTATGCCCGTAAGAAGGGACTCACCGTCAACCTCTATCTTGAGGACTGGTCGAATGGCATGAAGGATTCTCCCTTCTATGTCTATCAGCTGATGGATGCCCTCTGCGATTGTGGTATCCGTCGGTTCATGCTGCCCGACACACTGGGTATCATGAATCCCCTGCAGTGCATTGAGTATTTCCGTAAGATGATCAAACGGTATCCCGATGCCCATTTCGACTTCCATGCCCACAACGACTACGATTTGGCAGTCTCCAACTCGCTGGCAGCTGTGCTCAGTGGGGCAAAGGGACTTCATGTCACCGTCAATGGTTTGGGAGAGCGTTGTGGCAATGCCCCCCTGTCGAGTGTGCAGGTGATCCTTAAGGATCAGTTCCATGCCAAGACCAATATCCACGAGAACAAACTCAACGACATCTCGCGCCTCGTGGAGAGCTATAGTGGTATTGCCGTAGCCCCTAACCAGCCCATTATCGGCGATAATGTGTTCACGCAGGTGGCTGGCGTTCATGCCGATGGCGATAAGAAGAACGGACTCTATCAGAACGAACTGGTGCCAGAGCGCTTCGGACGTCGCCGCGAGTATGCCCTAGGTAAGAACAGCGGTAAGGCGAATATCGCTAAGAACTTGGAGGAGTTGGGACTGGAACTCACACCAGAGCAGACACGTCGTGTTACCCAGCGTATCACCGAACTAGGTGATAAGAAGGAGCGTGTCACCATCGACGACCTGCCCTTCATCGTGAGTGATGTTCTGAAGCACGATGCCCCTGAGGATAAGGTGAAGCTGGTGAGCTATGTGGTCTCTACCGCCTATGGCTTGAAACCAGGTGCGAATATCAAGGTAGAGATCAACGGACAGGCCTATGAGGCGAGTGCCACGGGTGATGGTCAGTATGACGCTTTCGTGAAGTCGCTGCGTTATATCTACCGCAAGTACCTTGACCGCACATTCCCGCTGCTGCAGAACTATCAGGTGAGCATCCCGCCGGGTGGACGTACGGATGCTTTGGTTCAGACCGTCATCACCTGGAACGACAATGGACGGGTGTTCCGTACCCGCGGACTGGATGCCGACCAGACCGAAGCCGCCATCAAGGCTACTTTTAAGATGTTGAATATTTACGAAAACGAAAAGAATAACGAGTTATGAAATTGAAGATTGCGATTCTCGAGGGCGATGGTATCGGACCTGAGATTATGAAACAAGGAGTGGCTGTACTCGACGCGATAGCAGAGAAGTGCGGACATGAGTTTGAATACGAGTCTGCCATCTGTGGTGCCCATGCCATCGATGCCTGCGGTGATCCTTATCCCGACAGCACCCATGAGGTGTGTATGCGTGCCGATGCCGTGTTCTTTGCGGCAGTTGGCGACCTGCGTTTCGATAATGATCCCACGCTGAAGGTGCGTCCAGAGACAGGTCTCCTGGCGATGCGTAAGAAACTGGGCCTCTTTGCCAATGTGCGCCCTGTGGCTACCTTCGACTGCCTGCTTCACAAGTCACCCCTGAAGGATGAATTGTTGCGTGGTGCCGACTTCGTGGTGATCCGCGAACTCACGGGTGGTATGTACTTCGGGGAGAAATACCAGGACAATGACAAGGCTTACGATACCGACATATACACTCGTCCAGAGATAGAGCGTATCCTGAAGGTAGCTTTCGAGATGGCGATGAAGCGCCATCGTCACCTCACCGTTGTTGACAAGGCAAATGTTCTGGCTTCCAGTCGTCTGTGGCGTCAGATAGCCCAGGAGATGGAACCCCAGTATCCTGAGGTGAAGACCGACTATATGTTTATCGAT
This sequence comes from uncultured Prevotellaceae bacterium, assembly GCA_902800595.1. Lineage (GTDB taxonomy): Bacteria > Bacteroidota > Bacteroidia > Bacteroidales > Bacteroidaceae > Prevotella. The sequence continues at coordinate 46,539 of CADCFA010000005.1, forward strand.
AATGCCTCGATGCGTGTGCTCACTGAGCCCCGTTTCTTCGATGTCATCGTCACGGAGAACACCTTTGGCGACATCCTGACCGACGAGACCTCCTGCATCACAGGCTCTATGGGTCTCCAGCCCTCTAGTTCTCTGGGTGAACACACGCCTCTCTTCGAGCCTGTTCACGGTTCATGGCCTCAGGCAGCAGGTCAGAACCTTGCCAATCCGCTGGCACAGATTCTCTCTGGTGCTATGCTGCTTGAGCATTTCGGTCTTGAAAAGGAAGGTGCCCTGATACGTGAGGCTGTCAATGCCTCCCTCGATGCCAATGTGCGCACACCGGAGATTCAGGTCGAAGGCGGAGCCAAATACGGCACCCGTGAAGTAGGAGAGTGGATTGTTAATTATATCAAGCATGCGTAATCTAGTATCCCTAGGCAACCTAGTATCCCTAGGCAACCTAGTATCCCTAGGCAACCTAGGCCGCCTAGCCAGCCTAGTATGCCTAATCCTTCTAGTCTCTGGGCCGATCGGCCCAGAGGTCAAGGCGCAGATCACACCTCAGCAGTGGCGCGACTCCGTAACCACGCTGATGGAGCAGATACGGCTTAACCCTAAGAACATCACGCTCCGTCTGAAAAAGGCGGAGGCAAATATCAACCTTCAGCAGTGGGACTATGCCATCTCCGAATATGGTGACATCCTTCGTCTCGATGAGCGTAACCTTGCTGCCCTTTATTTCAGGGCTTATTGCTACAACCAGCAACAGCACTACGATCTGGCGAAGGTAGATTACGAGACGTTTATCGAGATTGATCCCACCCATCTTGAAGCACATCTCGGACTGGCTCACACGCTGCAGAAGCTGGGGCGCCGCGCCGATACCATCGATCAGCTCTCCCGTTGCGTGCAGCTCTTCCCGGATAGTGCAAGTGCCTATGCGGCAAGTGCTGCCTACGAGACCGAACTGGAACTCTATGACGTGGCACTCTACGACTGGGATGAGGCCATCCGCCGTCAGCCTAAGAATGTGGAGTTTGTCGTCTCTAAGATCGATGTCCTGCTACGTATGAAGCGCATCCTCGATGCCCGTCTTGCCCTCGATGCCCTGGTGCGTCAGGGTGTCCCTCGTGCAGCTCTTAAGGAGTGGTACGACCGTTGCCGCTAATCACCATTTAAATACGTTCAAACAATGAAGACAATGAAACAATTTCTTCTCGCCGCAATTCTGATTCTCTGCGGCCCACTTTCTGCCAGTGCACAGATACCTGCTGAGGTGACCGAAGTGCTGCGACAATGCAGTAAGGCCATGAACAACTCCCAAGGACTGGAGTATCACATGGAGATCAAGGCCAAGATGGCGATGCTGCCAGTATGCGACGGCGAGATCACCATTGCTACGAAGGGTAACAAGAACAAAACCGTACTCTCTGTCTCGATCCTTGGTCAGGATATCAACGGCGAGGGAGGCTACGATGGCGAAAACGAATGGAAGTACGTAGAAGGCCTCAAGGGCGACACTATCTATGTCACCAAGACCGACAAGAAGTCGAAGGGCGAATACGACATCAACCTGGAGTTGGATTCAGAATACCAGACGGCGACAATGAAGACGAGCGGTAACTATTATGTGATCGACTTCACTGAGCCTCGCGATGAAGCAGCCCCCAAGAAGGTGACGATGAAGATCAACAACAAGAACTATTATTTCCGTGAGGTGCGTACCAGCAAGAGTGGTGCCACCATCACTATGACACTCACTAATGTGAAAGTAGGTGTTCCCGATGAGACCTTTATCTTTGATCCTGAGCGTTACCCCAAAGCTGTTGTCGTGCGAAAATAGGGCTCAGTCCGAAAAAAAGTCTCAGATGATCTCTGAGACTTTCTGTGATCTGGTTGGGACTCGAACCCAAGACCTACTGCTTAGAAGGCAGTTGCTCTATCCAGCTGAGCTACCAGACCCACTTTAAAAGTGGTTTTTGATAAAATCGGGTGCAAAGGTAATTCTTTTTTCTGAGACTACAAAATAAATTTGCCATTATTCGTTTTTCAGACCTTAAATCGGATGTAAGAACGGTCGTCAAACGAGTTGTTTCCCTCAACAAAGGCCTTGGTGGCTTTAAATGTGCCGATGTTCAGTGGGTCGTTCCGACGCTGTTCTTCCAATCGTGCTTCCGTCTCTGCGAGTGTGGGTTCCAAAAAGGGATAGCCGTCGCTGGCAAGTACGATGTCCCAGGGTTGGAAGTTGAGGGTGATGACGGGAACGAGCTGCTGAGGGATGGGGAAGCCATCGATGACGGGGTAGGTGATGTTCTGGTTCTTCATATCCTCCAGCATGGTGGGGATCATCACCTCGCGGGCTGGGTCGTGTGACTGCAACAGGTCGTGCTGGGCAACACCTGCGTCAAGCATCTCACGCACTTTCTTGGCACGCATCTCTGCCAACGGCTGTTCGTAGGGTTTTGGATTGTCGTAATACTGATTGCCGATGAGACAGTGACAGTCGCCTACGAGCCATACTTCATGACGTCGACGACTGTAGATGACTGCCGAGGCGGTGAGGCGCTCTTCGGGATGTTCCGCCATGCGCTGCTTGGGGAAGCGGAACCAATAGTGGCGGGCGATGGCGCGTGTGACGCCTTTGCAGAACTGCTGACAACTGATGTCGGCTGGCATGCGGCGGATATAACGGCTCACGATACGCATGGCGTAGCGCCCGTTACTCATCCATGGGCAATGGCGGCGTGGAGTCTTGGAGGTGGAACCGTCGATGACGGCAATGAAGTTATTTGTGACGACGATTCCGTCCTCGCTTTTCTTCGCGGGGCTCTTCGGAATGACGCTTTGCTCGATTATTTTCATTGGGTGGATTTTTTCTAGCTTGACTAGGATGACTAGTAAAACTAGGATTACTAGAATATAGCTTGGGAATAAGGTCGGCTCTGCCGATACGGCGCAGGCTCTGTTCGATGTTGCGGCGTTCCTCGGGCTTGTACCAGAAGAAGTATTGTCGCTGGGCGAGTTTCTCGCGAGGACTCTTTGCCGAATAGACAGGCTCTAAGGTATAGGGGTCGAAGCCAGTGTACCAGGTCTCGGTGGCATTGGTCATAGGGGTAGGTGTGAAGTCCTGTACCTGCTCCAGATGAAAGTCGAGCTGCTTGGTGATGACTGCCAGCTCTGCCATATCTTCCTCATGACAGCCCGGGTGTGACGAGATGAAGTAGGGGATGATCTGCTCCCTGAGGTTCTCTTCACGATTGATGCGGTCGAACTGTCGTTTGAACTCATAGAACTGCTGGAACGAGGGCTTGCGCATGAGATGCAGCACACGGTCGCTGGTATGTTCGGGGGCTACCTTCAGGCGACCTGACACATGACGGGTGATGAGCTCGCGGGTGTATTCTTGGGCAGCTCGGTTAGCATCCTCATCCTTACTCCTGTATAATAACAGGTCGTAGCGCACACCACTGCCGATGAAGCTGCGCTTGATACCGGGAAGGGCATCGACGGCATGATAGACATCGAGCAACTTGCTGTGGTTGGTGTCGAGGTTCGGACAGATCTGTGGCTGGATGCAACTGGGCCGGCGACATTTCTCACAGGCATTCTTGTTGCGCCCCGCCATGCCGTACATGTTGGCAGAGGGTCCGCCGAGGTCGGAGAGATAGCCTTTGAAGTCAGGCATCTGCATCACCTGCTTCACCTCGCGCAGGATGCTCTCCTTGGAGCGGCAGGAGATGAACTTGCCCTGATGGGCAGAGATGGTGCAGAAGGCACAACCCCCGAAACAACCGCGATGGATATTGACACTATGCTTGATCATGTCGTAGGCGGGGATGCGCTTGCCCTTGTATTTGGGATGGGGCTGACGCGTGTAAGGCAGGTCGAACGAGGCATCAAGCTCTTCGGTCGTCATAGGCGGATAGGGTGGATTCACCACCACAAAACGTCCATCCACACCCTGCAGCAGACGCTGGGCATGCATCATGTTCGACTGTTCTTCGATATGGCGGAAGTTTTCGGCTTGTGAACGCTTATTCTTCAGACACTCCTCGTGACTGTGGAGCACGATGTCATCTTCACGGATGCCACCAGGAATCTTATCCTTTGCAGCGAGATAGACAGTCTGAAGGATGTCGTGAGGCATCTCAGGATCCTCCTCCAGACGACGGGCGAGTTCAACGATGGGCTTTTCGCCCATGCCGTAGATGAGCAGGTCGGCACCCGCATCGCAGAGGATGCACTTCTGGAGCTTATCCTGCCAGTAGTCGTAATGGGTGAGTCGGCGCAGGGATGCTTCGATGCCACCAAGTACGACAGGCACGTCGGGGAAGAGCTGCTTGAGGATTTTTGAATAGACAATGGTGGGATATTCCGGTCGCATGTCGTGCCGTCCGTCGGGACTATAGGCATCCTCTGAGCGTAGTCGGCGGTTGGCGGTGTATTTGTTCACCATCGAGTCCATGCAGCCAGGGGCGATACCGAAGAACAGTCTGGGACGACCGAGCTTCTTGAAGTCTCGGAAATCACCATGCCAGTCGGGCTGTGGCACGATAGCCACGCGATAGCCTGCTGCTTCGAGGGTTCGTCCGATAACGGCGGCTCCAAACGAGGGGTGGTCGATATAGGCATCGCCAGAGAAGAGGATGACATCCACCTCATCCCATCCCCTGAGTTCCAACTCCTTCTTCGTCGTCGGCAGAAAATCCGTCAGTCTATATTCCACTCTTCACTATTCCCTATTCACTTTTTACTCTTCACTTTTCCCTTAATTAAACGGTGTTCCCTGAATGGAACGCTTGGTCATTCCGAGTTCGTCGTTAGTTTTGTTCTTCCAGTTGATGTAAAGTAGCACGAGCTGTTGGAGCCCGAAAGCTTTCATATTGGGGTGATAGATCACATCGAGGCAGAGGTCGAGCAGATCCTTATCGTGACCAGCCTGTCCCTCGAGCAGAGATCGGATGTTGAGCTTCAGTTTATCGAGAACCTGCTCATCTACGTAACCTGATGAATCGATCAGGTCGCGGAGCAACTGATATTTCTCTATCGTCTCAAGATGTGTGTCTGAGATTTCGATACTTCTTGTACCGGAGGCATTGGATTGAATTTTCATGTTAAATTTGTTTTTTTGTTAATTATTGGGTTTGTAATAAGAATCGGAGTATTCCCTTCATGATAATCTCGCGCTTATGTTCCTCCTTGATACACTCGAAGGGGAAACCCAGCGTCATCGCTTTATAGTCGGAGCCATCATATGCCACACAGGCAGGATAGCCGTCGGCATAGATCATGGCAGAGTAGGCTGGGGCCACAGGCTGCAGCACATCGGGATGAGTAGCTGCATAATGGGTCTCATTGAGCTGCCGGTGGAAGGTGAAGGTGGTGCCCATACCCTCGATGGTGTCACGCTTCAGACTGTCGGTATTGGTACCTTGATAGCTGCACTTCATCACCTGTTCGAGATACTTGCGATCGGAGGGCATCTGCATGTCGGCACCAACATAGGAGCCGCTGACGAGCAGCGCACCGCCACGCGAGGTGAACAGCTGCAGATGCTGACGGAGCATCTGGGGGAGCGCCTGGTATTTCTGGAGTGACCAGCCGTCGTTCTTCTCAAGTCCGAGAATCAGATCTAGCATATTGTATTGGGTGGGGCGTATCTCGTTCTTCTCGAGGGCCTCTACCGAACAGCTTGCAATGCGATAGCGCTGGGCGGTAGCGATAGCCTCAGCATGGGTACGGATATAGTTGAAATCGTTGCCTGCGATAAACTGTCCGGCTAATGAGTCGTTGGTTAATCCAAGTCCCTTACCCATGTTCGCCTTATTGAAGTTCGTCTGGAAACCAGTCCATCCAGCCGTACGTCCGTAGGTGACACCTGCATCCTGCTTGATGTCGAAACCCTGTTCTGCACTGTTGTTACGGACGGCAGGTGATGACAACCGATGGAAGCCGTTGACGATGAGCACCGTCTTCTGTGCCTCAGGCACGTCGAAGGCTGATACCACCTCACTGGGGAAGCTCTCACCACCCTCGTTGACAGCAGTCACACGGAAACTGTACAGCTGTCCGGGTTCCACTTTGATCTCCAGGCTGTTCTTGCTCCCTTTCACATAATGTCCGTTGTCGAAATCGCCTTTGCCGATGGCGGTATAAACCACGAATCCTGTAGGCTTGGCGGTGGGCTCGTCAGGGTCTTCAACTGGGTTCCAGCTCAGAACGGCTTCGCCTTCTCCAGTCAGTTCCACACGCAGACGGTTAGGCGTGAGCGGACTGACGGTATAGCTGGTGTTATGCATGCGACTGACATAGCGCAACAGCACTTTGTAGATGCTACGGGCAAAGAAGAAACGGAAGTTGGGATCCTGAGCCATCCGCATATCGGCAAAGTTCTGATGCGACATCGTCTCAAGGATGGCACTGGGCACTTCTGGCCAGCGGCTTTCAGAGTAGTTGCGGTCCCAGAGCTCGCGGCGCTGCCAACTGCCATAGCGCCTTTGGATATCTGCAGGAATAGTGCTCAGCAGCTCGTCGGCTAAGTCGCGGGAAGCAAGTCGGGAGCGTCCTGTACTGAGGATACTGTCATTCAGATAGGTGGTGCAGACGGCGAGTGAGCCTGTGTGGGATCTGCCATCAGCCGTGTAGCCGGCATCACTGTGGATTGCCAACGACAGTTCGAGGGGAACGCCTCGTCCGATGGTGTCAGGCACGTAACAGGAACCACCAGAGAGCAACTTCGCCATCAGACTGCGTGCATTGATATCGTCGCCATAGTCATCGGTACCGTCTTTTGAAGAATAGACTGTAGAAGGCATACCAGCCCACTGGGCATAATAGCGGGCACCCTCCAGACAACGGGGCAGTCCGCTGGTGCTATAGCCTCTGCGAATGTTACCCATACCACCACCGAAACGAACGGCGTCGGCAGTAACAATACCTTCATTGTCGCTGAGGTTGCTGAGTGTGACGCAGTTCAGGGCACTGTTGCCGGCATCGAAATCGAACGTGCCTAAATAGACCCAGGTGGAACCGCCCATCTGCTGGTTCACACGAAACTCAGTAGCTACACCCTTATGCCATACGGTGTAATGGGCATCGTCGATGCTGCCAGGTACTGTCTGGTAACTCACATAGACTGCATAGCGACCTGCCTCAGGAATGGTGGGCAGATAAGTAGCCACACTCTCATGGCGCTGGTGATCTACCGTCTGAACCTGTCGCACACTACCTGCCAGGAATGGATTCTCACCATCGATATAGACTCCATTGTGGAAGGCGAATCCTGCCGAATCGGCTTTCATCCAATGGTGCATGCCTTGTGTCTCCTGATACACACCCCTGTTGCTTCTTGGGGTGTCGTTATCGACAATCACCTCTTGGCGCTGCCAGTCTCTTTCGCGGGGCGTAAACACGATGGCACCGGCTCGTTCCAACATCGGAATGAGATAAGGCACTACGATAGTCTGGGTGAACAGATCCTCACGCGTTCCGAAGAGTGGGGGGCGCTGCCATTTCCAGACGCTGTCGTTGATGTGGAAATAGATGCCGTGACTAGCCCATACACAAAGGTGACGGTTCTGCAGACCGTTGGTGACGGTATAAGGCAAAGAGGCATTCTTCACCCAGGGCTGACCTTCGTAACTGATATTTCCCCATACCCGAGAAGGGTCGGGGGTGCGCTGAAGTCGGGTAGGAACCAGTTGACGGAGTTCCCATCCGCCACACTTGATGCTGAGCTGATAGTCCTGACAACTGTCGGGCATCAACCCCTTCACATTATTATATATGCTCTCTACAGCCTCGGGGGTAAAACAGGTTTCTCCTAAATGTGTGTCGGAGCATACTTCAATCGTACGCAGTGAGTCGTTGATCTCAAGACTCTGCAGATGTGCACTTGAACGGATACGCTGTCCGATGGTGCGGTAACCCTTAAAATAGTTGTCTAATTTGTTTTTGATATCCTGTTGCGCAGAGACAGTAATGACAGTCAGGGCGGCAAGGATAAGCGTTGTGATTCTCTTCATGATCATTCTCCAATCGTGAAATTCTCGGGCTTTTTCCCCTTGAAGCCTTTGAAATACTGTTTGATTTCCCGCATGTCAGCCTCAAGGTCACCTGTGGGAATAATAGTTTTGGTACATTTTATCAGTTTTTTCTCATAATCGACGCCATAAAGCAGAATGGGGATGCCTGCTTTTAAGGCAATGAAGTAAAAGCCTTTCTTCCAGTCTGGATTTAGCGAGCGTGTACCTTCTGGCGTGATGCACAGATGGAAGGTCTTAGCCGCCTTGGCAGCCTCTGCCATACTATCGGTCATACTGGTCTTCTTCTGACGGATGACGGGGATGCCACCCAGTCGTTTGAACAGGATGCCGAGCGGGAAGAAGAACCACTCTTTCTTCATCAGGAAATTGGTTTCCATACCTTGGGCACTCGAGTAAAGCTGTCCGAGGATGAAGTCCCAGTTGCTGGTGTGGGGAGCCAGACAGATAATATACTTGTCCGGATGGGCTTCAGTAACCTCTAAAGTCCATCCCAGCTGCTTGTATAAGAGCCATTTACAGAATTGTTGCCACATCGGTCTATGCGTTTATCTGATCCAGGATCTCACTCACCTGCGCGCTAAACTTCTCTCTCAAATCCTTATAATAGGCTTTGGCACTCATGCCGGGTTCCGGGTGAGATACACGTTTCAAGTAGTTATCTTGCATTTTTACGATGGAATAGAGTAAGGCTTCAGCCTCTTTTTGCGGACGTGGACCATAGAGAGAAATGGCCACTCCTTCTGCGAATAATTCCTCACAAATTAAAGTAATAGCTTTCTTAAGCGTTCGTTTGTTCGTCATAATGAATTTCCTCCTATTGACTGTTATTTAGCATTTAAACTTAGCAAAGTTAATCATTTTTTTCGAGATAGCAAGTGTTTCTTTCCCAAAAAATATTAAAATGATGATTTTAGCTGTTTTTCTTTCGTATTTCTGCCAAAAATCCACTAATTTTGCACGACAATAACAACTATTATTCAAAACATAGCAAATAAATTATGGAAAAAAGTGCATTGCAAATCGCGAGAGCCGCTTACCAGCCAAAGCTGCCAAAGGCTCTTCAGGGTGCTGTGAAAATCAAAGAGGGTAAGGCTACCCAGAGTGTAGGTGATCAGGAAGAGATTAAGAAGCTGTTCCCCAATACCTATGGAATGCCTATCGTAGAGTTTGAGCCCGCTACAGAGGCTAACAACAAGAAGATGAACGTTGGTATCATCCTGTCAGGTGGTCAGGCTCCTGGCGGACACAACGTGATTACCGGTCTCTTCGACCAGATTAAGAAGCTGAATCCTGAGAACCGTCTCTTCGGTTTCATCCTGGGTCCTGGCGGTCTGGTTGACCACAACTACATGGAGCTGACTCCTGAGATCATCGACGAGTATCGTAACACTGGCGGTTTCGATATGATCGGTTCTGGTCGTACCAAGCTCGAGAAGGTTGATCAGTTTGAGAAGGGTCTGGAGATTATCCGTGAGCTCGACATCAAGGCTATCGTGATTATCGGTGGTGATGACTCCAATACAAATGCCTGTGTGCTGGCTGAGTACTATGCAGCTAAGAACTATGGTGTACAGGTGATCGGTTGCCCGAAGACCATCGACGGTGACCTGAAGAACGATCAGATTGAGACCTCTTTCGGTTTCGATACAGCATGTAAGACCTATTCTGAGCTGATCGGTAACATCGAGCGTGACTGTAACTCAGCCCGCAAGTACTGGCACTTCATCAAGGTGATGGGCCGCTCTGCTTCTCATATCGCTCTCGAGTGCGCGCTGCAGACACAGCCAAATATCTGTCTGATCTCAGAGGAGATCGAGCAGAAGGGTATGAGCCTCGATGATATCGTAGATTATATCGCCAACGCTGTGGTTGCTCGCGCTGCTGATGGTAACAACTTCGGTACAGTTATCATCCCTGAGGGTGTGATCGAATTCATTCCTGCTATCAAGAAGCTGATTGCTCAGTTGAACGACGTACTGGCTATGCCTGAGGCTAAGAACCTCGACCGTCATGAGTCGATAGACTTCGTAAAGGCTCACCTCACTGACGAGAACCTTGCTGTATTCAATAGCCTGCCTACTGGTGTGGCCCGTCAGCTGGCGCTCGACCGTGATCCTCACGGCAACGTACAGGTTTCACTCATCGAGACAGAGAAGCTGCTCTCTACTATGGTAGCCCAGAAGCTCGAGAAGATGAAGAAGGAAGGCAAGTATGTTGGCAAGTTCGGTACTCAGCACCACTTCTTCGGTTATGAGGGCCGTTGCGCTGCGCCTTCTAACTTTGATGCCGACTACTGCTATGCCCTCGGTACATCAGCCGCTCAGCTGATTGCTAACGGCAAGACCGGTTATATGGCTATCGTTAAGAACACAACCGCTCCTGCTGAGCAGTGGATTGCTGGTGGTGTGCCCATCACGATGATGATGAACATGGAGAAGCGTGCAGGTGAGATGAAGCCTGTGATCCGCAAGGCTCTCGTTGAGCTCGACGGTGCTCCTTTCAAGGAGTTTGCTGCTCATCGTGACGAGTGGGCTCGTAAGACTGCTTACGTATATCCTGGTCCTATCCAGTACTGGGGTCCCACAGAGGTATGCGACCAGCCTACAAAGACACTGGCTCTTGAGCAGGCTAAATAAGATTAATGGTCAAGCGAAAAGTTGTCCGTCGTAAAGGCGTTGGCACTACTCATACATATCACGGCCCAGGGCACAGGAAACGCCCTGGTGTCGTGATACGTTTTTTACAGAAGATTCCTTCCTGGGGTTGGTGGATCGGTGGTGCTGCGATTGTAGGTCTTTATGTGTGGTTCTTCTACTACTTCTTCGTAGGTCCTTTCGGCTTCCGCTGGCGTGCACTTTATGGTACGGTCAACTATCCTGAGGGCTACGAGATTCATGGCATCGACGTGTCGCATCATCAAGGGCGCATCGACTGGGATGATCTGAAGGATAATGGCAGCATCAACCAGTGTCCTATCCGCTTTGTGATGATCAAGGCCACAGAAGGAGCTACGCAGACCGACGAGAACTTCCGCGACAACTTCTATCAGGCTCGTGAACACGGGTTTACGCGTGGAGCCTATCATTTCTATAGTGTTCATACCCCCGCTTACCAACAGGCAACTCACTTCATGAAAACCGTCAAGCTGGAGAATGGTGACCTGCCCCCTGTGCTCGACGTGGAGCATAAGCCGAAGAACCAGTCTGATGCCGAGTTTAAGAGTTCTGTTAAACTCTGGCTTGATATGGTGGAGAAGTACTATAAGGTAAAGCCGATCATCTATACCTATTTCAAATTTAAGACACGCTATCTGAACGATACCATTTTCGATCAGTATCCTTATTGGATAGCCCACTACTATGTGGACTCATTGGAGTATCAGGGTAAATGGAAATTCTGGCAGCACACCGATGTAGGGCGGCTGCCAGGAATTAAGGGCAATGTTGATTTTAATATCTATAATGGTTCTTATTACGACCTTCGTCAGATGACCATCGGCTCTCAGGAGACCATTGGTGAAAAGGCTTATAGCGAATAAGAACTATTGCTTCATCAGGTATTGCTTGAAATCTGCAAACTCCTTGCTCATAGGGACACTCTGCTTCTGTCCCTTCATGAAGTTCTGCAGACGCTCTGGTATCTCTACATCGATACCAAGGATCTCGTCCACTTTCTCTTTGAACTTGGCAGGGTGGGCGGTCTCGCAGAACACACCGACCTCACCGTCTTTCAGTCCGTCTGCCAATGCCTGATAGCCACAGGCACCATGAGGATCGAGGATATACTTCGTTTCCTCGTAGCAGTCACGCATGGTCTCTCTGATCTGTTCATCTGTATAGGTAGCACCGCTGATGAGTGAGGTGATACGTTCGTGACTCTTACCATAGAGATCATAGATACGGGCAAAGTTCGACGGGTCACCCACATCCATCGCATTGGCGAGTGTCTGCTTCGAAGGTTTCGGCTCGTATTTGCCAGTCTGCAGATACTTATAGAAGATGTCGTTGGCATTATTGGCAGCGATGAATCGCTTGATGGGGAGACCCATCGCGTGACCGAACAGGGCAGCACAGATATTGCCGAAGTTACCTGAAGGCACACACATCACCAGCTCCTCAATATTGACATTCTTATCTTTTTTCATTATTACATTTTCCTTTATGCGTGCGTAGGCATTGAAGTAATAGAAAGCCTGCGGCAGGAAACGAGCCACGTTGATGCTGTTGGCAGAGGTGAGTTTCATGTGCTGATTCAGTTCGGCATCCATAAAGGCGTTCTTAACAAGAGCCTGACAGTCGTCGAACACACCATCCACCTCGATAGCTGTGATGTTCTTACCCAGCGTAGTGAACTGACATTCCTGGATAGGAGAGACTTTTCCCTTGGGATAGAGCACATACACGTGGATGCCCTCTACACCAAGAAAACCGTTAGCAACGGCAGAGCCGGTATCACCGCTGGTAGCCACAAGGACATTGATACTAGTATCCCTAGTATCCCTAGGCTGCCTAGAATCACTAGTAAAATAGCGCAGCAGCCGGGCCATGAATCTCGCCCCCACATCCTTAAAGGCGAGGGTAGGTCCGTGGAAGAGTTCAAGGGTATAGATATTCTCCTTAACCTTGACCACAGGACAGTCGAACGACAAGGTATCATACACGATGTCGTGGAGTGCATCAGGATCCACATCCTCACCAAAGAATGCGCTGGCCACGGTGTAGGCTATCTCCTGAAAACTCATTTTCTCGATGTTATCGAAGAATTCCTTCGGCAGTTTGTTGATATGCTCCGGCATATAGAGTCCGCGATCTTCTGCCAGACCTTTCACCACAGCCTTTTGAAGATCAGCTATGGGAGCTTTGCCATTAGTACTATAATATTTCATTTTTTACATTTTTACATTTTGCATAAGGTTTTGCATAAACTCATTGAGTTTTAGCAAACCGAATGAACCACTCACGCAGCTTACTTCATCGTACTGCTGCACTTCGTCGGGCTCAATGCCACGATACCAGATGAGGAAGGGCACAGGCTGTCCCACATGGATGCGCTGCTCCACTGGTGTCAGATGGTCTGGCAGCACGGCGATGCAGACGGGTTCGCGCCAACTCTTCACCTTATTATATATAGGGGCTATCAGGCGCTGATCCAGATACTCGATGGTTTTCAGCTTGAGTTCCAAGTCACCATCGTGCCCGGCTTCGTCGCTGGCTTCTACGTGTACAAACACGAAGTCGTCGTTCTCTAAAGCCTCGATAGCAGCCTGTGCCTTACCTTCGTAGTTGGTATCAGCCAGTCCTGTCGCACCTTCCACCTCCACAATCTTCAGACCAGCATAGTGACCGATACCGCGGATCAGATCGACAGCGGAAATCACAGTGCCCGACTTAATCTCTGGATATTGCTGTTGCAGCGTTTCCATCGAGGGACGATAGCCGCCGCTCCAGGGCCAGATGCTGTTGGCTTGGCGCTCCCCACGCTTCTTGCGTTCCTGATTAAAGGGATGAGCAGCGAGCAGTTCCTGCGACTTCAGGATCATCTCGTTGATGAGATCTGCCGTCTGCTGAGGTGAGAGCCGATTAAGATTCCTAGAATCCCTAGAATCCCTAGGATTCCTAGAATATCCTAGATCTGCCTTTACCAGCAGCTCACGCCAAGCCTCATTAGGATGGTCATGGGGTGGGGCACATACGATATGCTTGTTGCCGCCTTTAATCACCAGCAGATGACGATACTGGATGCCAGTGATGAACTTCACACGTTCGCATCCCTCACGCGCATTGATGGGTTTGGCGAGGTTCTCATTCAGGTATTTGATCAGCACATCGGCATCTGCTGTCTCCAGATTACCACCGTTATGTGTGATGATCTTGCCGTCTTCGAGGGTGATGATATTACAGCGGATGGCGAAGTCGTCATCAGCCATCTCGTAGCCGATTGAAGCAGCCTCCAGCGGACCGCGTCCCTCATACACCTTATTCAGATCATAGCCAAGAATCGCCGTATTCGCCACCTCACTACCTGGAGGAAATCCCTCAGGCACAGTGACGAGTCTGCCGCAGCGCCCTTCACGCGCCAGCTGGTCCATCATGGGCTTATGGGCATATTGTAATAAGGTCTTCCCACCGAGCCGCTCGACGGGAAGATCTGCCATGCCATCACCAAGTATGATGATATGCTTCATAAGTTAAATGTTTGCGATTGACATGATGTTTGCAAAGACACCGGCGGCGGTGACAGCTGCACCGGCACCATAGCCCTGAATCAGCATCGGGTATTCCTTATAGCGCTCAGTGGTGAGCAGCACGATATTGTTCGAGCCTTCCAGTCCGTAGAAGGGATGTCCGTAAGGCACCTCTTTCAGGGCAACACTGGTCTTGAAGTTTGATGGATCTTTCTCGTCAGCTTCCATCGTGGCAACAAAGCGCCAGCGCTTATTGTCAGCCTCAAGCACCTTACGACGTGCCTCAAAGTCGGCATCCAGTTCAGGCAGACGCTTCCAGAAGTCATCGATGCTGCCTTCGAAGTAGCTGTCGGGCACGAAGAGATGCTTCTCTACATCATCCTGTTCCACCTTGTAACCAGCCTCACGAGTCAGGATTACCAGCTTACGGATCACATCCGTGCCACTGAGGTCGATACGTGGGTCAGGCTCAGAGTAACGCTGCTCCTTGGCACGTTTCACCGTCTCAGAGAAAGGCACATCGGCAGCAATCTCGTTGAAGATGAAGTTCAGCGTACCAGAGAGGATCGCCTCGATCTTCAGGATCTTATCACCCGAATTGCAGAGGTCGTTGATGGTACCGATGATAGGCAGACCAGCACCAACGTTGGTCTCGTAACGGAACCACACGCCACGATCGCGAGCTGTCTGTTTCAGTTTAAGATAACTGTCATAATCGCTTGATGCTGCGATCTTGTTGGCAGCCACCACTGATATGTTATGCTCCAGGAAGGTCTGATAGAGTGATGCGATCTGTCGGCTGGCAGTACAGTCCACGAAGACGGAGTTGAAGATATTCATCTTCACGATCTCGTCGCGCATGTGGTCAGTATTGGCAGCAAAACCTGCACGCAGAATCTTCTCGTAGTTGTCAAGATCGATACCGTCACGATCGAGCACGAAGTTGTCAACATCAGAGATACCAACCACATTCAGCTTCAGGCGACGTGACTGCATGAGGAACTGCTGCTGTGTACGGATCTGCTCAAGCAGCATGCCACCCACCGTTCCAATACCGCAGATAAAGAGGTTGAGAACCTTGTACTCTGACAGGAAGAATGAGTCGTGCAGCACGTTGAGTGACTTACGCAGGAACTTTCCATCTACAACAAATGAGATGTTCGTCTCTGAAGCACCCTGGGCACAGGCGATCACGGAGATACCAGAACGGCCTAATGTGCCGAACAGCTTTCCTGCGATACCTGGCGTCTGCTTCATGTTCTCACCCACGATGGCGATAGTAGCCAGACCACTCTCCACCTGCATGGGATACATGGCACCCGTCTCAATCTCCTTGGCAAACTCTGCATTCAGCGCTTCTGCTGCAGCCTCGGCATCCTCATCGCGCACACCAATAGAGGTGGAGTTCTCAGAAGAAGCCTGTGATACCATAAACACAGAGATACCATTGTTGGCCAGTGTGGTGAAGATACGACGGTTCACACCGATGACACCCACCATGGAGAGACCCGTCACCGTAATCAGTGAGGTGCCCTTAATGCTTGAGATACCCTTGATGGGCTTGTCGTCATTCTCGATCTTCGACTTGATGAGTGTGCCCGGGTGTTCGGGATTGAAGGTGTTCTTCACCTTAATAGGTATATTCTTGACGCAGACGGGATAGATGGTCGGCGGGTAGATCACCTTCGCACCGAAGTTACAAAGCTCCATCGCCTCTACGTAAGAGAGTTCGTTGATGGTGTAGGCACTCTTGATCACCTTGGGATCAGCTGTCATAAAGCCGTCCACATCAGTCCAGATCTCCAGCACCTCTGCATTCAGCACAGCAGCCAGGATAGAAGCCGTATAGTCGCTGCCGCCGCGCCCCAGGTTGGTGGTCTCGTGGCTGTCTCTGTCACGGGCAATAAAGCCTGGCACTACATATATATTCTTATCACTCAGATCCTTGAAGGCTTCCTTCACCAGCTCTGTGGTCAGGTCAGCATCAATCACGTGTCTTCCGTGCTTCTTCTGCGTACGGATAAAGTCGCGTGCATTCATACGGACACCATTCTTCACCAGAGCGGCTACGATGTTCGATGACAGACGCTCACCGTAAGACACAATGGCGTCCTGCGTCTTCTCCGAAAGATCGTGAATCAGATAGACACCGAAATAGATGCTCTTCAACTGCTCGAAGAGTGAATCTACTCGCTTGAATAAGTTTTCGCGTTTCTGGGGATCGGTGATGATCGTGTCAATCATCTGGTGGTGACGTTCCATCATGCCATCAAACTCTTCACGATAACGTTTGTCACCTTTGAGGGCCATCTGGGAAATAGCGATCAACTTGTCGGTGATGCCGTCGAGGGCACTTACTACTACTACGACAGGTTGCGTCCGAGCCTCTGTCTCTACAATTTTCTTTAAGCTAAGAATGCTTTTTACGGAACCTACGGACGTTCCGCCGAATTTCATTACTTTCATATTTCTATGCAATTTATCTTATATGAGCTATGACGAATGAATATCAGATACGGGTAGTGCCCGAAGTGGCAGTGCAGGAAGACAGACTAAGAAGTTGGCTGGCTGATGAATACGGGTTCGACGTGCGTACAATCTGTGGCGTGCGGATCCTGAAACGAAGCATCGATGCCCGCCAGCGTCAGATATATGTGAATCTGAAGGTGAGAGTCTATATCAACGAGCTGCCTCATGATGATGAGTATGTCAGGACGGAGTATCCAAATGTGGAGGGTCGTCCCCAGGTGATTGTCGTTGGGGCTGGTCCTGGTGGTCTGTTTGCCGCGTTGCGACTCATCGAACTGGGATTAAGACCCATCGTCCTCGAAAGAGGCAAGGATGTGCATGAGCGCAAGAAAGACCTGGCGAACATCACCAAGACGCAGAAGGTGGATGCCGAGAGCAACTACTGTTTCGGTGAGGGTGGGGCAGGTGCCTACTCTGACGGTAAGCTCTATACCCGTTCGAAGAAACGTGGTAATATCGAGAAAATCCTGAATGTGTTCTGTCAGCATGGTGCCTCAACGGCTATTCTCGCCGATGCCCATCCGCATATCGGTACTGACCGCCTGCCCAAGGTCATCGAGGCCATGCGTAATACTATTATTAATAGTGGTGGCGAAGTACACTTTCAGACAAAAGTCGTCCGACTTTTGTACAATAACCAATATCCAATAACCAATAACCGTGAACCAATAACCAATAACCGGGTGGTGGGTGTTGCTGCAGAAGAAACGGTTAATGGTTATTGTTTAACGGTTAATGGTAATTGTTTGACGGTTACCGAAAAAGAATTTTTCGGGCCAGTTATACTGGCAACTGGTCATTCTGCCCGTGATGTCTATCGCTATCTGGCTGAGGCGAAGATAGAGATGGAGGCGAAGGGCATTGCCGTTGGTGTGCGACTGGAGCATCCCTCACATCTGATCGATCAGATACAGTATCACTCGAAACAAGGTCGGGGCAGATACCTGCCAGCAGCCGAATATGCGATGGTGACGCAGGTTGACGGACGCGGTGTCTATTCCTTCTGTATGTGTCCTGGTGGCTTCGTGATTCCTGCGGCTACGGATAAAGAGCAGATCGTGGTCAACGGTATGAGTCCGGCCAATCGTGGAACCGCTTGGAGTAACTCTGGTATGGTGGTGGAAGTAAGGCCAGAGGACTTGGATCTAATAACCAATAACCAATATCCAATAACCGTTAACCCGGCTTTGCGGGTGATGGCGTTTCAGGAGGAACTGGAGAAGTTGTGTTGGCAACAGGGAAATATGAAACAGACGGCTCCAGCCCAGCGGATGGCAGACTTCGTGAATGGGCGTTTGAGTTACGACCTGCCAAAGTCTTCCTATGCCCCGGGACTGATATCCAGTCCTTTGCATTTCTGGTTGCCGAAGATGATCTCCAAGCGTCTGCAGGAAGGTTTTAAGGTGTTTGGACGTCAGGCACATGGCTTCCTGACCAACGAGGCAGTGATGATTGCCGTGGAGACCAGAACAAGCAGTCCTGTTCGGATCGTCAGGGATCATGAGACGCTGCAACACATTCGGGTAGAGGGACTCTTCCCCTGCGGCGAAGGGGCTGGCTATGCCGGTGGCATCGTCTCGGCTGGGGTCGATGGCGAGCGCTGCGCCGAAGCTGCTGCAGCTTATCTGCAGCAACTTCGCTAAGATTCTTTTTTTTGCAGGGCGCTGCCCTGCAGACCTCCATCAACCCCCGCTCGAGCTTACTCGCTTTCACAAAGCGAAGCGACTGAAAGAACCCCTCTTCATAAGAATGGTAATTTCTTACTTTCTTCGGCGCGAAGAAAGATCCCCCTATATGGGGAGGATGCAATTGATTCCGAGAGCTGGCTCTCTCCATCAAAGTTTTGGTATGGCTCTCGGGCCTTTGCCCTTCGCTTACGCTCAGGGTTCGCCATGTTTTTTCACGCCGACTACGCTAACCGCTTGTCGTCGCGGAGCTCCTCGAAAACATTCTTGGACGAGCCAAGCGACTGGCGTCGATTACCGCACTTCGTGCTTCATGTCTTCTTCGAAAACATTCTTGGACAAGCCAAGCGAGCAAAGCTCGTAACCGCACGGTGCTTCATGTTTCCTCGAATAAATTCTCGAAAACATTCCGCACGAGGAGGTCTTTAGAGGATGTACTATTATCAAATCGACATGAGATGCTGTTTGAGCGAAGCGAGTTCATCGAATGATTACGATAATCGGACATCCGGCCTCCGAGCCCAGGACGTTTTCGCACCTTTCTTTTTGATTCTTTCTCTTTCGGTGACGAAAGAAAAAGAATAACTGGCGCCAGAAAGAAAATGAACAACAGAAAAATATATTAAAAAAGATTTGGAGCATCCAAAACTTTTTTGTATCTTTGTGGCATCAATGTTTAACTACTAAAAAATTGGAGCACTATGAATAGAGAAGAACAATTCGTGATAACCATCAGCCGCCAGTTTGGAACAGGCGGCCATGAGATTGGAGCTGAGTTGGCACGTCGCCTCAATGTCAAACTGCTCGATAAGCAAATCCTGAATGAAGTGGCTAAACGTATTCCCGTTGTAGAGGATGCGATGGAGCGTATTGCCGCCCGCAACCCCTTGTGGCGCGACGACTTCACCAACTTCTACCGCACTTATATGAATAAGGCGGAATACGACGGTCAGGAGCATGACGAGACCTCCCGTGCCCTCTTTGAGGCTCAGGCCATTGCCATCCGTAAGATAGCCGAACAGGAGTCATGCGTACTTGTGGGCCGTTGCGGTTTCCATATCTTTGAGGATCATCCCAATGCCTTGAAGATTTTTATCCATTCTTCAGAAGACTGTCGTAAGCGCCGTATCGCCAAGAAGTATGACCTTGACCTTCGTGATGCGGCTGCGATGGTGGTGGACAACGACTACAGCCGTGAGCTCTATACGAAGACATTCACTGGAAAAGACTGGACGGATGCCCGCAATTACGACATCTCTCTCGACGTTCGGAATTTCGGTATTAACGGGGCTGTGGATTTCTTAATGAACTGTATTGAGTAGTTTTCTCAATAAAAATTTGTGTATATACCGATTTTTTAGTACCTTTGCACGCTGAAATTTCACAAGTTAGTAATTACTAAAAAATCGGTATAATGAATATTTCCTACAACAGGTCTGGAAGTTGACGCATTGGAAGAAGTACAGAGTATTAAGGGTGGTCTGAAGGGCCTCTACGTCGGTAAGGTGCTTACCTGTGAGGCTCATCCCAACAGCGATCACCTGCATGTGACAACAGTTGACTTAGGCAAGGGCGAGCCCTCACAGATTGTCTGTGGCGCTCCCAACGTGGCAGCAGGTCAGAAGGTCATCGTGGCCGATCTGGGTTGTGTGCTCTATGATGGCGACCAGGAGTTTGTCATCAAGAAGTCCAAGCTGCGTGGTGTTGAGTCTAGCGGTATGATCTGTGCCGAGGATGAGATTGGCATTGGCAACGATCACTCCGGTATCATCGTGCTGCCCGAGGATGCGGTTGTAGGTACCCCTGCTGCAGAGTATTACCATCT
The DNA here is from genome assembly GCA_902800595.1 of uncultured Prevotellaceae bacterium. Lineage (GTDB taxonomy): Bacteria > Bacteroidota > Bacteroidia > Bacteroidales > Bacteroidaceae > Prevotella. Next base: position 66,789 of record CADCFA010000005.1, read on the forward strand.
GGAGAGTGACTGGCTCATCGAGGTTGACATCACAGCCAACCGTGCCGATGGTCTGAGTCACTGGGGTGTGGCGCGCGACCTGTATGCCTGGCTGTTGAGCAATGGCTACGACACAGAGATGCATCGCCCCGACTGCTCTAAGTTTAAGGTTGACAACCACGACCTGCCCATCGAGGTGGAGATTGAGAATCAGGAGGCCTGCAAGCGCTATGCCTGTGTCAGCATCACCGACTGTGAGGTGAAGGAGTCACCCGACTGGCTGAAGAACAAGCTGACCACCATCGGTCTGCGCCCTATCAATAACATTGTGGATATCACCAACTATATCATGATGGCCTATGGCCAGCCCCTGCATTGCTTCGATGCAGATATGGTGAAGGGTCATAAGATTGTGGTGAAGACGATGCCCGAGGGCACACCGTTCGTTACCCTCGATGGTGAGGAGCATAAGCTCTCTGACCGCGATCTGGCCATCTGCAACGCCGAGGAGCCGATGTGTATCGCAGGCGTGTTCGGCGGAAAGGGTAGTGGAACCTACGAGACCACCAGGAACGTGGTGCTCGAGAGTGCCTACTTCCATCCCACCTGGATCCGTAAGAGTGCCCGTCGCCACGGTCTGAGCACCGATGCCAGCTTCCGTTTCGAGCGTGGTATCGATCCCAATGGCACCATCTATGCCTTGCAGCAGGCAGCCATCCTCTGTCAGGAGCTGGCAGGCGGTAAGGTGTCGATGGAGATCTGTGATGTCTATCCCAAGCCCATCAAGAATGCGGTGGTAGAACTGAAATACGACTATGTCAACCGTCTGATCGGTAAGGAGCTCTCCTCAGGTGTCATCAAGTTTATTTGTCGTGCGCTCGACATGGAAGTCAAGTTCGAGAACGAGCAGGGCCTGACCATTGAGGTGCCTGCCTACCGTGTAGATGTGCAGCGCCCCTGCGATGTGGTAGAGGATATCCTGCGTATCTATGGCTATAATAATGTGGAGATCCCCACCCAGCTGAAGAGCTCTCTGGTGATCAAGGGTGATGAGGACCGTAAGCATAAGTTGGCTAACCTGATCAGTGAGCAGCTGGTAGGCGAAGGTTTCAATGAGATTCTGAACAACTCACTGACGAAGGCTGCCTATTACGAGTCAGAGCCCAACACCAATACCTCACTTGTTCGCATCATGAATCCCCTTTCGAGCGATCTGAATGTGATGCGTCAGACATTGCTGTTCGGCGGTCTTGAGAGCATCCAGCATAATGTGAACCGCAAACGCCAGAACCTCCGTTTCTTCGAATTCGGCAACGTTTACACCTTCGATCCAGAGAAGAAGAATGATGACGATCCGATGCAGGCCTACAAGGAGGCTTATCATTGTTCACTGATGGTTACGGGAAAGCGCGTGGAAGGCTCTTGGGCACACGCCAACGAAGACTCAACCTTCTATGAGCTGAGCGCCTATGTGGAGAACATCCTCCGTCGCATCGGTGTAAAGCCCGGCATGACGGTTCGTAAGAAGTCAGAGTACGGTATCTTCTCAAGTGGCATCACCATCGAGAACCGCGGTGGCAAGAAACTCGTTGAGATGGGTATCATCACCAAGAAGCTGCAGAAGCAGTTCGGTCTCGACAATCCTGTCTATTATGCAGAGATGAACTGGACCTCGCTGATGAAGGTGACCAAGAAGAACGAGGTGCTCTACACCGAGATCTCCAAGTTCCCTGCCGTGAGCCGCGACCTCGCCCTGCTGGTTGACAACAGTGTGGAGTTTGCCCAGATAGAGCAGATTGCCCGTCAGACCGAGAAGAAGTTCCTGAAGAAGGTAGAGCTCTTCGATGTCTATGAAGGCGACAAGCTGCCCGCCGGCAAGAAGTCCTACGCCGTCAACTTCATCCTCCAGGACGAAGAAAAGACCATGGGTGACAAGCAGATCGACGCGATCATGCAGAAGCTCATAGCTCAGTTGACCTCCAAACTTGGAGCTCAACTTCGCTAAGATTTTTGAATTTTTTAATTATTAATATATGGGAAGAGCATTTGAATATCGTAAGGCTACGAAGCTGAAGCGATGGGGCCACATGGCCAAGACATTTACAAAGATTGGTAAGCAGATTGCCATTGCCGTGAAGGCTGGCGGTCCAGAGCCTGAGAACAACCCGGCACTGCGTGCCTGCATTGCCAACGCCAAGCGTGAGAACATGCCGAAGGATAACATCGAGCGTGCCATCAAGAACGCAATGGGTAAGGATCAGAGCGACTACAAGGAGGTAACCTACGAGGGATATGGCCCTCACGGTATCGCCATCTTCGTTGAGACACTGACCGACAACACCACCCGTACGGTAGGTGACGTACGTTCAGTATTCAACAAGTTCAATGGTAACCTGGGTACACAGGGGTCACTCTCGTTCCTGTTCGATCACAAGGCTGTGTTCACCTTCAAGAAGACAGACGGTCTGGATATGGACGAGATGATTCTCGACCTGATCGACTATGGTGTAGAGGACGAGTTTGACGAGGACGAGGAGGAGAACAGCATCACCATCTATGGCGATCCCTCTTCATTCGGCGCTATCCAGAAGCATCTGGAGGAGAACGGTTTCGAGGTGACGGGTGCTGAGTTCACACGTATCCCCAACGACCTGAAGGATGTAACACCTGAGCAGCGTGAGACCATCGACAAGATGGTTGAGCGGCTTGAAGACTTCGACGATGTGCAGACGGTTTACACGAACATGAAACCGGAAGAATAATCATGAAGCCCTCGCCAATCGGCGGGGGCTTTTTGTTTAATAGTCTTTATCTGTGAAAACCACATCCAGTCTGATCTTCTTGGGATCCTTCGCTGAGTAATAGGTGTAGGCGAAGCGATATTTGTTCTCCTTATACACACGCAGCGTGGTAGAGTTCTTCAGGTCTTGCTTGAGGGCACCTACGGCATCCACCTCTTCCATCACGCCGTCACGGTCGGCAAAGCCGGTCAGTGTATAATAATAATGTAAGGTGTGCGTGTCGCGCTCAAAGGTCATGCTGTCCATCGTGATGTTGTTGTCCATCTTTGCGGGGCAGTTCTTCTCGGTATATTCTTTCGCCTCACGGGCACAGCGGTCTTCCAGCGACTCCCGACATCCTGTCAGAAGGATGCTAATTGCGGCTATTATCCATAACTTTTTCATAATGAATGCTATTTTTTGGGTGCAAAGATACAAAAAAAAGCAAAAATATCACTTTTCCGCAAAAAAAAATGTAACTTTGCAACTTAAAAGTATAGATAAAATTGATGGACCATATAAGAAACTTCTGTATCATCGCCCATATCGACCACGGTAAGTCAACCCTGGCCGACCGTTTGCTGGAATTCACTAAGACCATTCAAGTCACTGAAGGTCAGATGCTTGATGATATGGATTTGGAGCGTGAGCGTGGTATCACCATTAAGAGTCATGCCATCCAGATGGAATATATGTATCAGGGTGAGAAGTATATTCTCAATCTGATCGACACCCCGGGACATGTGGACTTCTCTTACGAGGTGTCGCGCTCGATAGCCGCCTGCGAAGGTGCGCTGCTGGTGGTGGATGCCACCCAGGGCGTTCAGGCGCAGACCATCTCCAACCTCTATATGGCTATCGATCATGACCTGGAGATCATCCCTGTCATCAATAAGATAGACATGCCTTCAGCCATGCCTGACGAGGTGGAAGATGAGATCATCGACCTGATCGGTTGCGATCGCTCCGACATCATCCGTGCCTCAGGTAAGACAGGCGAGGGGGTAGAGGATATCCTGAATGCCGTCGTAGAGCGCATCCCTCATCCCGAGGGCGACGAGCAGGCCCCGTTGCAGGCGCTGATCTTCGACTCCGTGTTCAACTCCTTCCGAGGCATCATTGCCTACTTCAAGATTGTCAACGGCTCCATCAAGAGTGGCGATCATGTGAAGTTCTTCAATACCGGTATGGAGTATGATGCCGACGAGATCGGTGTGCTGAAGATGGACATGATCCCCCGCAAGGAGCTGCATACAGGCGATGTGGGTTATATCATCAGCGGTATCAAGAACTCCAAGGAGGTGAAGGTGGGTGATACCATCACGCAGGTGGCCACCCCCTGTAGTGCCGCCATCGAAGGCTTCCAGGAAGTGAAGCCAATGGTGTTCGCAGGTGTCTATCCCATCGATCCCACCGACTATGAGAATCTGCGTGCCTCGCTCGAGAAGTTACAGCTGAACGATGCCTCCCTGACATTCACGCCAGAGAGCTCTGTGGCACTGGGCTTCGGCTTCCGTTGCGGCTTCTTAGGACTGCTCCACATGGAGATTGTGCAGGAGCGCCTCGACCGTGAGTTTGATATGGATGTCATCACCACTGTGCCCAACGTGTCGTATATGTGCTACACCAAGCAGGGTGAGGTGAAGGAAGTGCATAACCCCTCAGGACTGCCCGATCTCACGATGATCGAGCATATCGAGGAACCCTATATCCGTGCCTCTATCATCACCGCAGCCGACTATATCGGTCCCATCATGACGCTCTGCCTCGACAAGCGTGGTGAGCTCATCGATCAGCAGTATGTGTCAGGCAATCGTGTCGAACTGCATTTCCATCTGCCGCTGGGCGAGATAGTGATCGACTTCTACGACAAGCTGAAGTCCATCTCCAAGGGCTATGCCTCGTTCGACTACCATATCGACGGCTTCCGCCCCTCGAAACTCGCCAAGTTGGATATCCTGCTCAATGGCGAGCCTGTAGATGCTCTCTCCACGCTGACCCATCAGGACAATGCCGTCACCTTTGGCCGGCGGATGTGTGAGAAGCTGAAGGAGCTGATCCCCCGTCAGCAGTTCGATATCGCCATCCAGGCAGCCATCGGTGCCAAGATCATTGCCCGAGAGACGGTGAAACAGGTACGCAAGGATGTCACAGCCAAATGTTATGGCGGTGACGTGAGTCGTAAGCGCAAGCTGCTTGAGAAGCAGAAGCGCGGCAAGAAACGCATGAAGCAGATCGGCAATGTGGAGGTGCCTCAGAAAGCCTTCCTCGCCGTCCTGAAACTCGACTAAGCATAGATCAATAACATAATTAAGAAACTAAAGGCCCCAAATTAGGAATTATGCCAAACATTAGCATTACTACGAGAGACGTGGCGCGCGAATTAGCCCGTCGTTACAGCACGATGACGCACGATGAGCTCGATATGCTCGAGAGCATCCTGGTGCCCATGAAGTTTGCGAAGAACGAGTTTATTCTTCGTGAAGGAGAGATCTGTACCAACATTTACTGGGTTGTAAAGGGCTTGGTACGCCAGTTCTATTTCAAGAACGACAAGGAGCTCACCGAGTACATGGCCACCGAGAACAATGTCGTGATGTGTATCGAGAGCCTCTTTCGCGAGCAGCCTACTAAATTACAGATCAAAGCACTGGAGCCCACCATCCTCATTGCCTTGCCCAAGGCCGACCTTGAGGCAGTAGCCATGAAGAGTGTGAACATCCAGATCCTGTATCGTAAGATACTCGAAGAGTCGCTGATCCTAAGTCAGCATCATGCCGACATGCTCCGTTTCGAGAGTGCGCAGGATCGCTACCAGAAACTGGTGAAGAATCAGCCCCAGTTGGTGCTCCGTGCCCCGTTGGTGTATATCGCCAGCTATCTGCAGATGACACCCGAGACGCTCTCCCGTGTCCGCACTGCCACCCTGATGGACGACAAATAAGAGTTCTTACACCCTCTCCTATAATAATTAAGGTACGCGCGAGCATTCTTGTGCGTACCTTATTTATTTTTATTTTCCTCCTATTATATTTGGCGATACAAAAATAAAATCGTACCTTTGTAGCCGAATTCTCGTAAAGCCACGCCGGATTCTTGAGCGATCGAGCTCAGAAGTGGAAGGGTGGGTAGCGAGTTTTTTGTACATAATTAAGGCGTTTACAAGCGCTTTGTTCGAGACTCTTCAGAATCTGGTAAATTCGCAATTACTGTCTTGAGCATCGCAACGGTAGATGTCCTCGGGATGTGTTTATACGCGTCCCCTTACTTTGTGGTAGGGGATATTGTATTCATATCGGCGTGGGCTCTGGCGTTGTCTGTTCAACAGTAATGGGCAAACCAGAGCCTTGAAGAGTGGAATGGACAACAGACGATTCCACGCTTTTTTTATGTCCTGGCTGGAGCAATGCAGCTGTCATAAAAATTCCGATATGAACGCGTTGGAAAATGCTAGTATCTTGGAACCAACTTGTAAGGGATTTGCATCCTTTTCCTTCCCCGAAGCGAAGAGCTCACAAACAGGGGTGTCGGTAGATTATGCCCCGTCGCCAGACAAAGCCTGGTATGTCATCCGCACCCTGTACGGCCATGCCCAGCAGGTAGCCGACATGGTGGTCGAGAAAGGTGATTACGCCTATCTCGCCATGATCTGGAAGGATGAGTGGCGCGACGGCAAGCGCCATCGGGTGCTTCGTCCCCTGATGAACCTGCTCTTTGCCTATGTCACGAAGCAACAGGCCGAATATTATGTCAAGGAGTCTGTAGAGTCACGCTTCACCACCTTCTATTACGACCACTTCCACATCGACGCCACAGGCTTCAACCCGCCACTGACCGTCTCCTCCAAAGCCATGGAACAGCTCATCCGCACCACCGCCATCCGTGATCCCCACGTGATGGAAGTCGATATGCAGAAGTGCCGTTTCGTGTCCGATGATTTGGTACGAGTCACCTATGGCCCGTTCGAAGGCGTCGAAGGCCGTGTCGCCCGTGTGCACCGCCAGACCTGCGTCGTCGTCTATATCGAGGGCCTCCAAGCCGGCCTCACCACCGCCTACATCCCCCCATACTATCTGGAAAAGGTCAATAAGTAACATTCTCGCCAAAATATTTGGAATTTACAACTTTTATCCTTATCTTTGCCCCCGAGAAACAGAAGAAAGGAAGAATATGATATCAACAGTTTCACGGCATATAGCCGATAAATATTGGAAGATTGTAAAGCATCTGAGTCCAGATGCTAAGATAGACTTGATTATGATGTTGTCTCAATCTCTGAAAGAAACAGAGCCTGCCAAGGTCTCAGCCAGTAAGTATTATGGAATGTGGGGAGATGATGGCATGACAGATGAAGAGTTTGTCAGTGAATTGAAGTCTTTACGATCATTCAACAAGGAAATTGTAGAATTATGAGCAATAAGGGATTCTTGCTTGATACAAATATTTGTGCTTTCTATCTTAGAGGAAAGTTTAATATTGATAAGTTAATAGATAAAGTTGGTTGGGAAAATTGTTATATTTCCGAGATAACAATGCTTGAACTGAAGATGGGAATCGAATTGTCTATGCAGAAGGATGGTATAGACCGTTCTGAGCAGTTGAACGAATTTCTGTCTGATATTCAAATATTACCTATTAATGACGCTATAGATTTAGCTGCTCATGAGAAGATTCGTCTTCGTCTCGCTGGTACACCTTGTGATGATAACTTTGATCTCTTAATAGCATGTACAGCTATTGCTAATGAAATGGTTTGTGTAACTGACAACACGAAAGACTTCTATCGTTTCCAGAATATAAAGTTGGAGAATTGGATAGTTCGATCAGAACAATAAGGCATTTATAAGTCGAGTCCCGACTTACCAAAACCTTCTGAAAGTCGTCGGTCTCTGCGACTTTCAGGTTGCATCCTCCCAATATAGGGGGAGGCCTTGGAGGGGGTGGATGTCTCTTGGTTCATTCTCTGCGCCAGAGAAGAACGAATGAAAAAGATAAGTTTTAATAAAAAAGATATGATCTTCAATAGCAAAACAACTTGTTTTACCTTTGAAAAAGCTATCTTTTCCCACCGATAAAGCTATCTTTCCGACAACAAAACAACTTGTTTTACTATGAGTGAAGGTAGTGATAGATATGAAAAAAGTATCACTCCACCTAACAATCTGATATTAAACCACTTAGAAGCAATAGTGATACTTTTGCAAAAAGTAGCATTTTAAAAACCTATTAGGCAATATGATAATCTATAGTCCTGCAGTCATAGCCAAAATCAGACGCGATATGAAAAAGAGATGAAAATATACATATTTCAATCTCATATGGCAGACTTAATATATTGGTTGGAATCCGTTCTTAAGCATACTGCCCCGGAACAACTGGTTGGTCTGAAACTTTGTCTCTTTCATTTAATGACTCAGGCAATCACCAATCGCAGGAACCGCACATTTGCCAAGTTGTATTACGAAGATACATTCCTCTTTTTCCAAGAGAAATACAATTGTTTTGATGAGAAAGATCCACGCCAGCTAGCTCTCTTAAACTTCAAAGTCCATAAGAATGATTTTAAGGCAGATTGGAACATCTTTTTCTTATAATCCTCATGACTTTAATTATTTCACCGTAGTGTAAATTAGTACAACAAATGAGTTAAGCACGAAGAGCCGTGTGATGGGAGACTGTCAAGCACGGTTCCGTGAGAAGGGATGGTGAAGGCCCTCTCCTTACTCGACCCAGTCTTCATCAGCAGTCTTTATTCATCAGGCCTCTGACATCAGACCTCAATAGGTGTTTATTAATCTTACAGTGAGATAAGATTACCCGTCGTAACCAAGAATGTCGTTATGAAGAAAATATTTTCAATCTTACATATCTCAGACCTACACAAGGATAAAAGCGCAGATTACAAGTATTTGTTGTCTTCGCTGGAGTCAGACCGAAGCAAATGGGAAACAGAGGGTATTCCAATGCCAGAATTCATTGTTGTAAGTGGAGATTTGGTTCAAGGGGTCAAAGATTATAAATGTTCAAAAAAAGAGGCAGATGTTGAATTGTCAAGACAATATGACGAGACCGCAGAATTCTTGATAGAGATTGTGAATAAGTTTCTAAGTGGCAAACGCGAAAGAATTATTATTGTACCAGGCAACCATGATGTCAATCGGAATGCTTCTTATCGGAGCATGGATGAGTTGGATAAGGAAAAGAACATAGAAATTGCCAAGAGTCTTTCTAATTCGGGATGGGATTCTGAGATTTACAGATGGTCGTGGGAAACATGTTGCTTTTCACAGATTGTCAGGCCGGATGCTTATGGAGAGCGTTTTGACGCTTACAAACAATTTATTGAGTCTTTTTACCAAGACTATCGCCACTTGAATGATTATGAAAAAGAGGCATTAATTGAAGACTTCCCATCGTATAATGTGACTTTTGTAGGATACAATAGTTGTTGTGGTATAGATCATCTTAATACTATAGGACGTATTAGCAATGATGCTTTACATTACCGCCATCAGGACCTACAGGAATATTACGACCATGGTCGACTTATTATAGGAGTGTGGCATCATCACGTATATGGTTCACCTTATTCTCCAAACTTTATGGATAAGGGAGTACTGCCGCACATCCACGAGAATCATGTAAAAGTGTCATTGTTCGGTCACCAGCATTATGCGGAGGTGGCAGATGAGTATGTAAATTTTGAGAGTAAGCTCAATGACTCAGATGAGAGTATGCTGCTGATTAGTTCTGGAACCTTGTTTGGAACCAAAAAACAAATGCAGCCAGGTATTCGACGTCAGTATAATATTATTGAAGTACAAATGGATAATGGATGCGCCAATCTTAGAATTCATACTCGCGAAGACAAACTGGGTGACACACCATACCCAATATGGAAGAAACATCTTGTACAGCCTAATAACTATATTGAGCACGCTGTTTATTTCAAACATGTAAATTCATTGGAAAAAGCATATGAGATAGATAAGCTAACACGCGAAAAAGGAAATTTCAAAGAAGGTATATCATTACTTTTAGCCGACATGCCAGCAGAAGACGACAATCAAGGAGTAGAACTATACAATTCACTGATTGATACATATCTGCAACAATTGAATCTGACTATAGATTTCCAATTCATTATTCAGACTTTCAGCTCACCTAATAACTCTTTACAAAGAGGCTATCTTTTGCAAGCGTTGATAAATGATAAACAATATGACCGGGCAAATGCACTGGCAGAAACAATCAAGGAGCCACTGCCTATCGAACAGCAGGCTATAGATAAACTGAAAAGCATAATGAGATGGCACAGATAGGAATTAAGTTTGAAACTAGTTCGATGCTGAACATGCTCAGCAATTCATTGTATGATACCCCATTAGTTTTTCTTCGTGAAAATCTTCAAAATGCATATGATGCAGTGTTGTTGCGAAAGCATCAGGATACTACTTATCATGATTGGCGAATAGAAATCAATGTTACCAATTTAACTATTACAATTGTCGACAATGGCATTGGAATGAATGAGAAAGAAATTGGTGACAACTACTGGACTGCCGGGAAAAGCGGCAAGAATACCCCTGAGGCAAAGGCTGCCGGGGTAGTTGGCACTTTTGGAATAGGGGCACTTGCTAATTTTGGTGTATGTCAATCTTTGGAAATATATTCAAAAAGATTTGACGAAGCAGACGCCATATACTGTAGAGCTATCAAAGATAAGTATAATGAGATAACAGTTGAAAAATACGAGGGCAACCTGCCCAAAGGTACCAAGATTGTAGCCACTCTTCAACCAGATAAGACAATAAGCGCCACAACAGCTCTTAACTATGTTACGCCTTATGTGGAGTATCTTGCAATCCCTGTGTATTTCAATGGCACTCTTATTAGCCAAAAGACGTATGCGCCAAATGGCGCTATGAACATCAAGAGCGCAAGAAGTGTAGTCAATGGTATCAGCATTTCTTATCAATATAGTCTCTCCATTCTGCGACAAGGTAATGTCGGAGTAAGGATATATGCTAAGGACATTAAATACAGTAATGAGAGTTGGCAAGGTGATGTCCTGCTTGACACTACAAAGTCAGAGCTATTTGCACTCAGAAGCGGTTTTGGACTATCAGGTATGCCAATAAGTTCAACATTTAAGTTGGGAGGGTTGGTTAATCTATCTATGCTGGTGCCAACAGCTGGTCGAGAGGCTATTAATCAGGTCTGTATCAGTAAGGTGCAGAGGCTGATTTCAGATATAGAGCGTATAATAGCAAGCGAAGTGGCCATGCAAGACATCTGTGATGCATATACTAATTTTATCGGTTATGTTAATGCACATTATACCCATCAACTAGCTCGCAATATCACTATTCAGTTATATGGTGGAGCACCAAACGAACGAATTAAATTGGGGCAAGTAATGGATGCCCCTCAGAATTTTCAATTTTATGATGGAACAAACCCATCATATCTATCCTCGTTTAATGGCAGCGATTTTAGTATTATCATAGTTTCTCGTGAATATCCCCGTCGCGAAGTGCAGCGTCGATGCCTTCATGCCCTTAGCATCAAACAACTTGTAGAGAAGATAGAGGTGAAGAAAGACTACGAATATCGCGAACTTCCAGAAGGATCATTTTCACTTATAATGGCTTTGCAACGAGTGCTTGAAAAAGATTATTTCATACCCAATAATGCCGTTTATTTCAGTGATATCACTCTTGGTGCGAAAATAGTGGTGGAAAAAAGAAGTGATGGCAAGGTCTGTGTACATATTGCCAAGGATAGTACCGAGTTAAAGTCTCTACTTGACATATATCACCAAAGCTATTCAGTTTTTGAGTCAATGGTGAAGAACTATGTGCTCAGTTATATATATCAGCAAATAATACCTTATATACCATCAAGTTCTAAAGAAGGTATTGAGCAGGTATGCAATATGTTAAAGCAGAACCAAGAGAGTTTTGAGATAGGAATAGAAGACTATTCGTTTATTGACAAGTCTTATGATCTATATAAGGAAAGGAAAATCTCAGCAGATGAGTTGGCAGATAGGATTAATCGCAACGCTAAGGTGTCGAAACAGCAGATAACCCAAAATAATGTTGCAAACGTGAACTCTGTTTTACAGACAACAGATACTCCGCTACAAGAGACGACAGATCAGACAATAATAGAGCAACATCCATCGAACAAGTTAGAACCCCTACCTTCTATCATGCGACAGAACATATCTACAGAAGCGAAGTTGCTTGAAACAGAAGAGGATAGTCCGTTGCTACATGGCTATAAGCGTTTTGTTGCGGTAACCCCCAACATGTACGACCAGAATCTTTATTTCTTTTTTAATCCACATACGACGAGGGTTCTTTGGAGTATGCATCGAATCATATATATATTCTCTTTGCGTAATGGTTCTTATACTTTGTATTATGACATGGAACTAAAGAAGCACATCGCCGCTGAACTGACAGGAGGTGAGGAGTTGTTTACAACAACCATCATTACAAAGAACAAGATTTTCATTCCGATACCTTCTCCACTATATGATTACTTTACGGTTGATGGAGAACCTTTAAAGTTCAACATCCGTTTTAATGGGGTAGAAGGAAAAGAAGATGAAAAATAAAGCCGTGTGATGTATGAATTTTGGCCTTGCTGAGGAGTATCTTTTAGGGTGTCTTGGAGTACTTTTAGGGGGTAAAAGACCAACCAGAAAAGGGTAAAAGTTACTCGGCGACATGATAAAGGTTCATTATTGCCCTTCAGAAAATGTTTTTGCGATTTTTAGAGGTTTTTCCATAGGAAGTTGACGCATAATTATTCATAGGACTTATGCAAGATTCTAGGAAAAAAATGGCATTGCCCGAGGAAATGTAAGGATTTATATTAAACAATTAACATTTGCTAGAGTAATGAAGATGCAAGGATGGAAACTGTTTCCTGTTTCAATTATTGATAATGTATAAATATTCATATATGAAAATATTTGGTATAGTAAGTTGCAATACACATGTGAATTTCACAAATTACGGTTCAGCCCTTCAGTCGTGGGCCTTATGCCGTAGTGTGGAAAACTTGGGCTATGTTGCTAAGTTGGTAGACTATTGTCCTCCCATGATGGAAGATAGAGACGTCTTAAATCCTTTAAAGCACATGTGGGATACTGATGAAGACTCTCGCCGAAATCTGGAACTCACAATGCCCGCATTGAGAGTGAACTTCCACAAGTTTGACAACTTCTATAACCGTCGTTTCCAGAAAACAAAGAAAAGTTATACGAGCAGAGACTTCAATGATATAGTTGACGATGAAGCAATTGACGGGTTCGTGTGTGGTAGTGACACTATATTCTGCATTGATGAATGGAACGGCTTTGAAGATGCTTATTTCGCAGAATATCCCTGCATGAAGAATGGATATGCTGTTTCTTATGCAGCGAGTTTTGGAGATGCCCATTTTGATGAACACACATACGAAGTGCTTAAGCAACGCTTGAACAACTTCAAAGCCCTTGGTATTAGGGAAAACAAGATGATTCCTTTCATCCAAGAGAATACAAAGATTCCTGCATTCCGTACTATTGATCCAACGCTTTTATTAAAGGCAGACGATTACAAAGAGATAACTGCTCCTAAAATGGAGAACGAAAAGTATCTTCTACTCTATGCTCGCCGCTATAACAAAAAGATGTTTGACTTTGCTGACAAACTTGCTGAACAAAACGGCTGGAAGGTAATAGATATTAGTTTACGCGCAGAGAATGCAGGTAAGCACAGGATGGCTTACGATGCAGGTGTCGAAGAATTCCTATCGTTGGTAAAGCATAGTGAGTATGTGGTGACTAACTCATTCCATGCAATAATCTTTGCAACTCAGTTCTGCCGGCCGTTTGTGGCATTCTCTCGCGATTATGGTGATTCTAAAATAGCAGAGCTGTTGTCTCTTTTTGATTTATCAGACAGGCTTCTGGTGAATGTTGATGAAGAGTTGACAGATTCAATAGATTTTGATGCTGTTCAAGAGCGTTTAACTCCTTATAGAGTTGACTCAATTAACTTCCTTAAGAAAGAACTTGATGGTATCAGTTTATGAATATCTATTTGGACGATAATAACAAGTCTCATTGTTTAGGATGTGAAGCTTGCACCCAAGTGTGTGGCAAAGCAGCAATAACGATGGAGGAAGACAAGGATGGTTTCCGCTATCCTCTGATTGACACATCCAAATGTGTGGATTGTGGGATGTGTCGGAAAGTGTGTCCTTATGATAATATGCCACAGCGATATGGTGAGAATAAGTACGTTTTTGGTGGTTATTCTCTTGATAAGGACATTAGATTTGAGAGCACATCAGGCGGAGCGTTTTCTGAAATAGCAAATGCCTATTGTGATGAGAATTATGTCATTTTTGGAGCAGAAGCTGATGGACTAGAAGTCTTTCATAATTATATAACAGATAAGCGCGAACTTGGAAGATTTCGTAAGTCTAAATATTCTCAAAGTAAGATAGGAACTGCTTACAAAGATGCTAAACGATTTCTGAAAGAAGGTAAGAAAGTTCTATTTTCGGGTACCCCTTGTCAGATCGCGGGACTGAAGGCATATTTAGGTAATACAAATCAGGAAAAGTTACTTACTATAGAAGTGGTATGTGAAGGTGTACCCAGCCCTCTCTATGTAAGGAAACTGGATAAGTATGTTCAGACTAAATATGGGGCAAAGATAAAGTCTCTTGATTATCGTTACACGGGTAAGTCATTGTTCTCCAAGGGATTGTGGGACTTCGAACAAATACTGATAACAACTGAGGATATGAAGACAGAACTAATAAAAGACAGATGGTTCAATCCTTTCTGGTCAATATGGCTTAAGCATTTAATGAGTCGCCCCTCTTGTTACGAATGTCCTTTTACTAATCGAGAAAGAGTTGCAGATATTACATTAGGTGACCTGTGGGGAGTTCATATTTATTGTCCTGAATTATACGGTCATAACGGTGGGACTTCACTTGTCATTGGAAATACAGAAAAAGGTAAATCCGTCATTACTGAAGCGACCATGAATATGTATGGCCATGAACTCAAGTTTGAAGATGCTTTAAAATATCAGGGCCCTATGAGGAAGCATATCCCAGACAACCCACTCAGAGAAGAGTTTATGGTTGATCTGCGAAGTGACATGGGATATAAACAGATTACTAAGAAATGGGCAGATAGGCCTTCAATAAAGCTTCTGTTCCAGAAATATATTTGGGGTAACAGACAGAAAGTATTTGTCTGGAACCTGTTTAACAAGAAATAAACAAGGAAACAAATATGTACTATTTAGATTCAAAGATTGAAAACCTGTATCGTATTTTCGATCAGAACGAGCGTAAAGATTATTTGCGTCTTGACCTGAACGAGAATCCGAGTGGTCTTCCTCAAGAGTTTATTAACGATGTCCTGAAGGAGGTTGATTCCCGTTTTGTTGGTCAGTACCCAGAGACACTCCATTTTACAGAAGTATTAGCTAATCATCTCGGTACAGACATATCTCATATATGTTTGGTGAATGGCTCTGCAGAGGGTATTCGTTATATTATTCAGGCTTTCACATCTTCTGAAGGAAAAGTTGTAGGTGTTGTGCCCAGTTACTTTATGTTTCAAGTTTATTCAGAGATGTATGGGCGTAACTTTGTCAAGGTTCCTTATAATGAGGATTTGACAATGGATGTGGAAAACATCATTGCTGCTTTGACAGATGATACCCAGTTGCTCATTCTTCTCAACCCGAACAATCCTATGGGTAATGTCTATTCAGAGGAGGAGTTCGCTCGTATTATGAAGGCTGCAAATGAAAAGCAGATTACAGTTTTGATAGATGAGGCTTATCACTACTTCTATCCTGGTACATTCATTAAATACGCACTGAATCACGAACATATATTTGTGACACGAACCTTTTCCAAACTTTTCTCTTTAGCTGGTTGTCGTTTAGGCTATGTGGCAGGCTGGCCGGAGGGTGTAAAAATGGTACAAAAGCTGTGCACACCTCATAATACCAATGCTTTTGCCATGCTATTTGCAGAGAAGATTCTTGAAGCCCCAGGTGTTCTTCAGGAGCTGATTGACAAGTTCAATGAAGGTCGTAAATATCTCATTGATGAACTTGATGCCAATGGCTATGCCCATAAGGGTGATGCAGGTAACTTCATTTTTATCAAAACTAAGACGGATGCTGAGATAATTGTGGCAAGAATGAAAGCAGAAAAGAGAATACTCATAAAGTCGTATCCTAATGTGGGAGATTTTGGGACCTGCTTACGTGTTTCCATAGGTGAAAGGAAATGCATGGAGCAATTTGTAAAAGCATTGCTCGAATTAGACAAATAGTTCAGCCATGGTAAAAGTCATCACTTACGGTACATATGACCTGTTCCATTATGGGCATCAACGACTTCTCGAACGAGCGAAGGCTCTTGGAGACTATTTGATTGTGGGGGTTACCTCTGATAGCTTCGATTTAACAAGAGGCAAGATAAATGCGCAACAATCTTTGATGGAGCGCATAGAATCAGTTAGGGCGACTGGTCTTGCTGATGAGATCATCGTTGAAGAATATGAGGGCCAGAAGATTGATGATATCAAACGCTATGGCGTTGACATTTTCACCGTTGGATCAGATTGGAAAGGGAAGTTCGACTATCTGAATGATTTTTGTAAGGTTGTATATTTAGATCGTACAGAGGGAGTCTCCAGTTCGGAAATACGAGCCGAAGAACGTGAGTTGAGGATAGGGCTCGTCGGTAATTCTAATTTAATAAATAAGTCTGAGATAGAATCACATTATGTAAATGGTGTAAGTATTAGTGGAATATGTACAGCTGATGATTTGGATCTGTCTGATGATATAAAGAGGAATTATATGATTACAGACAATTTGGATAAATTGCTTGAATCATCAAACGCTGTGTATATAGTTTCACATCCCAAGAAACATTATGAACATGTGAAAAAGGCATTATTGGCTGGTAAGCATGTACTCTGTGAATCTCCGGTAACGACTAATGTTAAGGAATATGAAGAATTGAAAGTACTCGCTTCTGAACGTAATTTGCAGCTGGTGGATTCTATTAAAACAGCCTATTCAACTGCTTATAACCGTATGCTTGTTTTAGCAAAAAGTGGAAAAATTGGAGATATTGTATCTGTTGATGCTGTATGCACCAGTCTTTCAGATTTGGAAATGAAAACGAAGAGAGGTACAAGTTTGGATGAAGTATGGAATAGTATATGCGCCTGGGGGCCAACAGCAATGTTGCCAATATTCCAGTTGTTAGGTACAGAATATGTTAGTAAACAGATTACATCACATCTAATAGCGCCAGATTTTGACGCCTTCACCAAAATAGCTTTCGTATATCCACAAGCAGTAGCCTCCTTGAAGGTTGGTAAAGGGGTAAAATCTGAGGGTGAATTAGTTATATCAGGAACCAAAGGTTATATTTATGTTCCCGCTCCTTGGTGGAAAACCGATTACTTTGAAATCCGTCGTGAAGATTACACTCAAAACAATCGCTATTTTTACCAACTTGACGGAGAAGGAATACGCTATGAATTGGTTTCTTTTTTAAAAACTATTCAAGAAAGTAGAAAGAGTTTTTCGTTCATTGATGATAAAGTGTCAAGGACATTTGTGAGTGTAATCAATGATTTTTATAACAAGAAAGATTTTATAGCAATTTAAGATGAGAGAAATTTTACTCGATGAATTAAAAAAGATACAATTAGATATATTGATCCGCATCCATGATTTTTGTATGCAGAATGGCATTAATTATTCTCTATCAAGTGGTACGTTGATTGGTGCAATACGCCACAAAGGATATATTCCATGGGATGATGATATAGATATATATATGCTCCGGCCTGATTTTGATAAGTTCGAAAGAGACTTCTCTGATCCTGATTTACAGGTCATGTCTCCGAATAAAAACGTTAATTGTATCTATCCATACGGTAAAGTATATGACTCTAGGACTCTGTTAATAGAAGACGTTAATAACAGTATGGATTGTTTGGGTGTCAATATAGATGTTTTTGTAATTGACAGTGTTCCTGATAACATAAATAAAAGAAAAAAACTATTCAGGAAAAATACATTACTAGAAAATATCATGCTTTTCAAGATTATAAAGTTAAAGAAAAACAGAAACATTTTTAAGAATCTCATTCTCCTTTTGGGAAGGGTTGCCTTTTGTTATGTTCCATTGAATTGGCTAATCAAAAAGAAATATAATTTGTGCATCCCTTATAATTCTGCGTCAAAATACATATGCAATGTTATGGCAGGAGGTGGAATTAAATCATGTATCCCCCATTGCTATATGTCTTCTTTTATCGATGTTGAGTTTGAAACGCATACATTTCGATGTATGAAAGAATTCGACAAGTACCTTAGGCAAAACTACGGCAACTATATGAAATTACCACCTAAAGAAGAGCAAATATCTACTCATTCTTTCAAAGCATATTGGAAATAGTATAGTGAGTTGTCAATCGTTTTTTGCATAAAAGGATAAAGGAACCTTTCTTCAATAAGTGAAACATACAGGTAATCGATAGGGGCCCACTTTACGAATGTCCCCCCAATATTATCAGTCAGAACGAATAAACATTGTTTAACATGAATAAAGCATTAATTACAGGAATCACAGGTCAGGATGGTTCCTACCTGGCAGAATTCCTGTTGGAAAAAGGATACGATGTACACGGCACCATCCGCCGTTCATCTGTTGACTTCCGTGAACGTATAGCCCACCTGGAGGGTAAGCCACATTTCCATCTGCATTATGCAGACTTGGGAGACTCCATGAGTATTCTCGGAGTCATCGGCAAGGTTCGTCCGACAGAGATTTATAACCTTGCAGCTCAAAGCCATGTGCAGGTATCTTTCGACTCGCCTGAATTTACGGCAGATGTTGATGCCGTTGGTGTACTGCGTATTCTGGAGGCCGTTCGCCAGCTTGGCTTGACTAAAAATTGTCGCATCTATCAGGCCTCAACCTCAGAACTTTATGGCAAGGTAGAGGAAGTGCCCCAGAATGAGAATACCCCCTTCCATCCCTATAGTCCTTATGCCGTTGCTAAGCAGTACGGATTCTGGATTGTTAAGGAGTATCGCGAGGCTTATAACATGTATTGCTGCTCAGGTATCTTGTTTAATCATGAGTCAGAGCGCCGTGGTGAGACCTTTGTCACCCGTAAGATCACATTGGCAGCTGCCCGTATCAAACAGGGCAAGCAGGAGAAACTGTATCTTGGCAATCTTGGGTCACTTCGTGATTGGGGCTATGCCAAGGATTATGTAGAATGCATGTGGCTGATCCTCCAGCAGAACAAGCCAGAAGACTTCGTCATTGCAACAGGTGTGCAGCATTCTGTCCGTGAATTCTGCTACTATGCCTTCAAGCGTGTAGGCATCGAATTGGAGTTCAAAGGTGAAGGTGAAGATGAGAAGGGTATTGACAAAGAGACAGGTAAAGTACTGATTGAGGTTTCACCCGACTTCTATCGTCCTACGGATGTGGTTAACCTCTGGGGCGATCCAACCAAAGCCAAGGCAAAACTTGGTTGGAATCCTAACAAGACCTCTTTCGAGGAGTTGGTAAATATCATGGTTGACTCTGACATGGCAAAGGTTGCAGCAGAGGATGCAGCAACAAAGGTTAGAACCAATCTGGCAGAATATTTGGAAAAAGGTATCGTCAAATAATGGCATTAAATCGAACATCAAAAATATATGTAGCGGGACACCACGGACTTGTGGGTTCTGCTATTTGGAACAACCTCCTTCAGAGAGGCTATACGAATCTGGTAGGACGCAGCCATCAGGAACTGGATTTAACGGATCAAGTGGCTGTCAAGAAATTCTTCGACGAAGAACAGCCCGATGCCGTAGTGCTGGCAGCAGCCTTTGTCGGTGGTATCATGGCGAACTCACTCTATCGGGCGGACTTCATCATGATGAACATGAAGATTCAGTGCAATGTCATCTCTGAAGCTTATGCACATGGTGTTAAAAAACTGTTATTC
>CADCFA010000006.1 GCA_902800595.1 uncultured Prevotellaceae bacterium
TAAGGCTGCGGCAGAACGGAAAATGGCACCGATGTTTGTGGTATCTACCACACCGTCAATGACAACTATCCGCTGTGTATTTCCGATAACATCGGCTACTGAAAGCTCTGGACGACGCTTCATGGCACAAAGCACCCCCCTTGTCAAGGTATAGCCTGTAAGTTGTGACAGCAGTTCGCGATTACCTGTATAAATAGGTATATCTCCACACCTGGCAATGATATCTGCAGCATCTCCTGTGATATGCTTGCGTTCACAAAGCAGTGCCTGTGGTTCATAGCCTGCTTGCATGGCCACACGGATTACCTTTGGACTCTCAGCTATGAAGATACCACGTGAAGGATCCAGTCTGTTACGCAACTGTGTTTCTGTGAGTGAGGCAAAAACAGCCAGCTGAGGGTCGGAGAGGGATGTTATTTCGTAAATCATTCGTTTGTATCTGGCTTGGTATAGAAATCGATCAGCCGAGTGAGGGCTTGACGGCAGACAAGGCAGAACTCCGGCTCTTCGTTGGTGCGCATTCGGCAGTTCTCAAATCCGCGCCATACGCCGTGTTTCAGATATCCGCCTCCCTCTATGAGCCCAGCTTTACCTTCCTTAATCAGCTTCTCCCATTTTCCGTTGAAATCGTGCTTGGTTGTCAGATTGGGTTCCCAAGGCTCTGTATCTGCAAAATACATCGGGTCATTATCACCATAGGCATACTCATCGCCTAAACCTCCGAAGGAATGGCCGAATTCATGCACGACAACTGGTAGGAAATGCTTTCCACCTGTATAGGTGAGATTATATGAGTTATAGATACCACCTCCACCATAATGCTCTGTATTCACAAGAATGATAATATGTTCGTATGGGGTTCCTGCTAATATGTTGTGTAACTGCTTGAGTTGCAGAGTGGTTAAGTATCGGTCCATATAGAAAGTGTCGAAGTGTGAGCCAAGCACTGTGTTTTTCCAAATTCCTTTTGCTGGTTCGCTGGTTCCTGATTCTTCAGATACCGATTTGAGCGCTATGATATTGAACCGGTCTTGGATCGATTTAAAAGGCTCATGATTAAAAAGGGAACTGATAGCTTTCCGGCAGTCATCCAAATAATTATCCATTTCATCGACTGTATAGCCTTCAGCAACAAATGCTATCCGGATACATTGAGAGGTGTCTACTGCCTGATGCAAGATGTCGTAAGGCGTAATATCGTGCTCACCTGCTTTGCGAATCAAAATATCTGTAGGAACAACAGTGTGTGTCATGGAAGTAGCCGTTTTATCGTGATAATCATAAAGCTCCACTGTAATATCTACGGTGTCTTTGGGGAAAGGCACCAGAAAAACGTTCTCAAACGATTTCTTGGTTTGTTTGGCTTCATCGGTAGAAAGCCATTCCTGAAAGAGCGTAGAGAAAGAGTGTCGATAGATGACCATCTTTTTATTATGGGCACGTACGATGATTTGACCGTTTCCTTTGAGGGGTACATCTTTTAAGTGATGGCGCCTTCCATACCAATGGGGAAGCGATACCAATCCATCGACATAGATATCGGATTGCGAATGATCGCCTGCGAATGTATAGTCGAGTCGCAAGGTGCGATCCTCGAAATAATCGTCAAATCGTTGTGCGTTAGATACTGAAGTTGCAAACAATAAGCAACTGATAACCAATACTTTCTTCATAATTCTTTGATTAAATCCTTTACATAATTTCTGCTCCAGTCCTTAAGGTGGAATTGCTCATTATCATATTGCAGCAAGTCAAGATCGATGGTTACAATACCATCTTCATTATGTGTGCGCCCTAAGCGTTTCTCGGTTTCTTTTAATACCTCATTCAATAAGTTCATACCAAATGCTGTGGTAGCTTTGCACAGTTGGTTGAGGTAAGGTTCCTGACGGATACTGTTGATAGGTTCCGTCCAGATAGCCGACGTGAAATGTACTTCCGAGAGCAACTGAGTCAGTTGAACTCTGGCTGCCTGAACATTCGCCTCCTGGTTCTCATTAGAGGCGATACTGATGATGATCTGATGCTGCTTTTGAGTCATAACGAATGCAAAGATAATAAAAAAAGTAAAATGGGCAAAAAGAATAGGCATAAATTGTCAGCTATCTGCAGAATTCTTAGTAACTTTGCACCTGAGTTGTTCAAAAACTGAAATGCAGAGTTGACAAAATGAAAGAAAATGCTCTATTTTTGTGAATTTCTGCTCAAATATTTGGTCAATTGAAATTAAAAGTGTAATTTCGCAGCGTTTTTCAGAAACAAGAAAGTATTAACATTATAAAAATAACAATCAAAATGAAGAAGTACAACTTTAATGCAGGTCCCTCTATGCTTCCCCGCGAGGTGATTGAGAAGACCGCTCAACAGTGTCTTGATTTCAATGGTTCTGGTCTTTCTCTGATGGAGATCAGCCACCGTGCTAAGGATTTTCAGCCCTTTTCCTCGGTGGTGGTGCCAGTCTCGAGTTCTGTATGATTCCTTATAACTTCCTGATCAAGAAGGCTGCTTACCTGAACACAGGTGTTTGGGCAAAGAAGGCCATGAAGGAAGCTAAGCTCTTTGGTGAGGTAGTAGAAGTGGCTTCTTCAGCAGATGCCAACTACACATTCATTCCAAAAGATTGGACTGTTCCTGCTGATGCAGATTATCTGCACATCACCACCAACAATACCATCTATGGTACAGAGATCCGTAAGGACTTAGACGTTCCTGTTCGCTTGATAGCCGATATGTCATCAGATATCTTCAGCCGTCCTGTAGACGTGGCTAAGTATGATGCCATCTACGCTGGTGCTCAGAAAAACCTGGCAATGGCTGGTGTTACTATCGTGATTGTGAAGGATGATGCCCTTGGTAAAGCTCCTCGTGAGATTCCTACCATGCTCGACTATCGCACACATGTAGATAAAGGCTCTATGTTCAACACGCCTCCTGTAGTTCCTATATATAGTGCTCTTGAGAACCTTCGTTGGATTAAGAAGCAGGGTGGTGTACAGGCTATGGACAAGCTGGCACAGCAGCGTGCTGAGATCGTCTATGGCGAGATCGACCGCAACAAGATGTTCAAGGGAACAGCTGTGGCTGAGGATCGTTCACTGATGAACCTCTGTTTCGTGATGGCTGATGAGTACAAGGAGCTGGAGAAAGATTTCCTCGACTTCGCCGTCTCAAAGGGTATGGTTGGTGTGAAGGGACACCGCTCTGTTGGTGGTTTCCGTGCATCTTGCTACAATGCTCAGACTATTGAGGGTTGCAATGCACTCGTAGCCTGCATGAAGGAGTTCGAAGCAAATCATTAATATTTAAAGGTATTATGAAAGTTTTAGTTGCAACAGAGAAACCATTTGCAGCAGCTGCTGTTAGTGGTATTAAGGCAGAGATTGAGGCAGCAGGCAATGAGTTGGTGCTGCTTGAGAAATATACAGAAAAGGCACAGTTCCTCGCTGCAGTAGCTGATGCTGATGCACTGATTATCCGCTCGGATAAGGTGGACGCAGAGGTACTCGATGCTGCTAAGCAGTTGAAGATTGTGGTTCGTGCAGGTGCAGGTTACGATAATATCGACCTGGCTGCTGCAACAGCTCACAACGTAGTAGCAGAGAACACTCCTGGTCAGAACTCAAACGCAGTAGCTGAGTTGGTATTCGGTCTGCTGGTGATGGCCGTACGTGGTTTCTACAACGGCAAGAGTGGTTCAGAGCTGCTGGGCAAGAAGCTTGGTATCCTGGCTTTCGGTAATGTCGGCCGTAATGTGGCTCGTATTGCCAAGGGCTTTGGTATGGACGTTTATGCTTACGATGCTTTTTGCCCTGCAGAGGTGATTGAGAAGGCTGGTGTTCATGCCGTTGCTAATCAGGATGCTTTGTTCGAGACTTGCGATGTTGTATCTCTTCATATTCCAGCTACGCCTGAGACCAAGCAGAGCATCAACGCCGCTTTGGTAGGCAAGATGAAGAAGGGTGGTGTGCTGGTGAACACAGCTCGTAAGGAGGTGATCAACGAGCCAGAGCTCATCAAGCTGATGACTGAGCGTGAGGACCTGAAGTTCGTGACAGACATTATGCCTGATGCCAACGAAGAGTTCCTGAAGTTCGAGGGTCGTTACTTCTCTACGCCTAAGAAGATGGGTGCTCAGACAGCCGAGGCCAACATCAACGCCGGTATTGCTGCCGCAAAGCAGATCAACGCTTTCTTCAAGGATGGTGATACTAAGTTCCAGGTGAACAAGTAATTAGATTATATACAAAAAAAGTAAAGCCTCTCAGTTTGAGAGGCTTTCTTTTTATCTGGCAATGTGCTTCTTGCCGTTCTTGATGTAGATGCCTTTATTGGGCTTAATCATTCTATTTCCACTTAGATCGTATATATTTTCATCGTCAGGCCTCACATATGTGGTGGGTTTGATGCCTGTATAACCTTCCTCTCCGTAATACCCTTTAATGATGGCATCTTTCAGATCCATCTGGTTGAACTCTGGCACAGAGCGAGATGCACCATCCGATAGCCCCATCCAGTAGAAGGTCCCGATATTGTTGGCTTTAGTTTGTTCTACGAAGTAACGTGCAAAACTCAGCATATTTTGGCGATAGAGGGCATAACCATTGTTTATACTCGTTCCCCATTCACCAATAATCACAGGGGCACCTTTTGTTACCAGATATGACTTGAGTGAACTGATCATCTGGTTTACCTCGTTCTTTGCGTTGTTGAGGTCTTTGATGTCAAGATAGGAGTGAACTTCGAAAATGATGTGGTTCTCAACTTCGTCGCTGGGAAGATTCATATATTTCAGCGGATCTTGCAGATGCGGGTTCCATGTGCCAACACCACTAGCGGCACTGTAGGTCGAGACGATGAGGTTGCGCTGGCTGTTGTTGCCCCCCGTGGCCCTAACCACATCAACGAAACTTTGTGCATAACTATTGATAGCATTATAGGCTGAAGTTGCGACAGCCGCATCATACTGTGAATTGGTAGCCATCGAGGCGAAGTTCCATGAACCATATGGATCAAGCATCTCGTTATACCCCTCGAAAAGCAGGTGCTCGTCGTAGTCTTTAAATTCCTCTGCGATCTGTTGCCAGATAGCTTCGAAGCGGTTCTTCTGATTGGCATAGTCAGCTTCACTAGCCAGAAGCCAGGCTGTATTCGCACTTCCTGTATCGTGGTGAATATTAAGAATACAGTACATACCTTGACTGATAACATAGTCAACCACCTCATGCACACGCTTCATCCATGATTCTTGAATCTTAGTGCCGATAGGGTCATTTGCACGGTCCCAGGGGGTCAGCGTCTTGGTGCTGCTATTATATTTTACGCTGTTGAAGGTAGCCTCCATATGTGGATACCAGGTCACTGGTACACGGATAGCGTTGAAGCCGGCATCCTTCATCATCTTAATCAGTTCGGGCTTAGTAATAGCCTGCGACCATGCCGTTTCGTAGTCTGATGGCGTACGACCAGACCAATATTCGATCCACATATTGTTTATATCTCCGGAGTTACTGTCGAGCGTGTTTCCCAGATTCCAGCCCACGCCCATATTCTTAACAGCTTCTTTAGCAGTCTCAAAATCAGCAGCCTGCGTACTGAAGCACATCAGCACGCTACAAACATAAAGTAGAGTTCTCTTCATACATTATAGTGGTTTTATTGGTTTTGTTATTTTCTGCAAAATTACGATTTATTTTCGAATTGAGACATTAATTACTGGAAAGATTTTGCAAATTCAGAACTTTTACGTATTTTTGCACCTAAATTATTCTGAGATTGCATAAAAACCATATTGAATAGTGCTCTTAAACAAGTTAGATAA
The DNA here is from genome assembly GCA_902800595.1 of uncultured Prevotellaceae bacterium. GTDB lineage: Bacteria > Bacteroidota > Bacteroidia > Bacteroidales > Bacteroidaceae > Prevotella. The sequence goes on from CADCFA010000006.1 coordinate 5,819, forward strand.
TTTATTTTTCAACATAGAAAATGGCAACAATTAAACCGTTCAAAGGCATTCGTCCACCTAAAGAGTTGGTGGAGAAGGTAGAGAGCCGTCCCTATGACGTGCTCGACAGTGAAGAGGCAAGGGTAGAGGCAGGTGACAATGAGATGAGTCTCTACCATATCATCAAACCCGAAATCGACTTCCCCGTAGGGACTTCAGAGTATGATCCGCGTGTCTATGAGAAGGCTGCAGAGAACTTCCAGAAGTTCCAGGATAAAGGTTGGTTAGTACAAGACGCGCGCGAACATTATTATATTTATGCGCAGACGATGAATGGCAAGACACAGTATGGTCTTGTGGTATGTGCTCATACCGACGACTATATGGCTGGTCGTATCAAGAAGCACGAGCTCACCCGTCGTGACAAGGAAGAGGATCGCATGAAGCATGTGCGTGTGAACAATGCCAATATCGAACCTGTGTTCTTTGCTTATCCTGACAATCAGGTGCTCAATGCGCTTATTATGCGTTATGCTGCCACTGAGCCTGAATACGATTTTATTGCACCTATCGATGGTTTCCGTCATCAGTTCTGGGTGATCAATGATGATAAGGATATGCAGACCATCACCGATGAGTTTGCCAAGATGCCGAGTCTTTATATTGCCGATGGTCACCATCGTTCAGCAGCTGCAGCCCTTGTGGGTGCAGAAAAGCAGAAGCAGAATCCCAACCACAAAGGCACTGAGGAATACAACTTCTTCATGGCGGTCTGCTTCCAGGCTTCACAGCTCACGATTCTTGATTACAACCGCGTAGTAAAAGATCTCAACGGCATGTCGTCAGAAGAGTTCCTCGCCGCGCTGCAGGTAAACTTCATCGTTGAGGATAAGGGTACCGACATCTATAAGCCCCAGCAGCTTCATGAGTTCTCACTCTATCTTGATCAGCACTGGTTCAGTCTGAAAGCTAAGGAGGGCACTTACGACAACAACGATCCCATTGGTGTGCTTGATGTTGATATCTCCAGCCGTCTGATTCTCGATGAGATTTTGAACATTGGTGATCTGCGTTCTTCTCAGCGTATCGACTTCGTAGGAGGTCTGCGTGGTCTTGGAGAGCTGAAGCGCCGTGTTGACTCTGGCGAGATGCGTGCTGCCTTAGCACTCTATCCTGTCTCAATGCAGCAGATTATGGATATTGCCGACAGCGGAAAGATCATGCCGCCAAAGGCTACATGGTTTGAGCCGAAGTTACGTTCAGGATTGGTAATCCACAAATTAGTATAAACAATGAAGAGATTGATGTTTTTCGGTCTGTTGCTGCTCGGGATGACAGCTCAGGCTCAGACAGCGAAGAGGTTTACCCTCAACCTTACCGACGATGGAAAGGCACAGATGGTATGCTTTATTCCAGAGACTCCCTCTGGCAAGGCTATTGTTGGTGTACCCGGTGGTGGTTACTCTATGCTCTCGAATACCCATGAAGGCTATTTGGCTTCCGACTGGCTGAACCAGCAGGGCATTGCGTATTTCGTGGTGAACTATCGCCTGCCCAATGGTGATCGTACTTTGCCGATGGGCGATGTGCAGAAGGGTATCAGCATTGTTCGCGATTCAGCAGCTGTCTGGGGCATCAATCCTCACGATGTAGGCATCATGGGCTTCTCGGCTGGCGGTCATCTGGCTTCAGTCATCTCCACCCATTCAGAGTTTGATGTGCGTCCCGACTTCTCGATTCTGTTCTATCCTGTCATCTCGATGGATGAGCGTGTGTCCCACAAGTGGTCATGCCTCAATTTCCTAGGTGAGGAAGGACAGAAGAATCCTGAGCTGGTTCACCAGTTCTCAACGCAGAATGCGGTACGCCGTCATCTCACGCCTCCTGCCATTATCATCTCAGCCAGCGACGATCGTCTGGTGCCTTTCGTAACCAACGGACTTGAGTATTATAAGGCCATGCGTCAGGTTGGTAATGAGTGCACCATGCTTGTCTATCCCACAGGTGATCATGGTTTTGGCTTTGGCACTTGGTTCAAGTATCATGATCAGCTGCTGTCCGAGCTCAGTTGTTGGCTGAAGAATCGTCAGGCTCCTAAGACTGATGCTATTCGTGTGGCATGTATTGGTAACAGCATAACCGATGGACATGGTATTGAGATGGCTACTCAGTATGGCTATCCTGCCTTGTTACAGAAAGCTTTGGGCAGCGACTACTGGGTGAAGAACTTCGGTGTGAGCTGTCGTACGCTGCTGAATAAGGGCGATTTCCCTTATATGAAAGAGATGGCTTGGCGTGATGCTCTGGCTTTCAATCCCGACATTGTTGTCATCAAGTTGGGCACCAATGACTCCAAGCCTCAGAACTGGCAGTATGCTTCAGAGTTCAAGCAGGATCTTCTGCAGATGATCAAGGCTCTTGGTAAAGCAAAGATTTTCCTTTGCACACCTATTCCCGCCTTCAAACCTTCATGGGATATCAATGATTCTGTCATTGTCAATGGAATCATCCCCATTCAGAAGGAAGTGGCTCGTAAGAATGGCTTGCAGCTGATAGACCTTCATACGCTGATGGCTAACGACGAGGAGTTGGTACAGCCAGACGGCATCCATCCCAACGAGAAGGGTGTAGCCAAGATGGCTGAGATCATTGCTGGCGCTATCAAATAAGGATATATCGGATATCTATATGAAAAGAGGCCCGTCAATTACGACGAGCCTCTTTCTGTTGCGGAGAGTGAGGGATTCAAACCCCCGATACCCGGAAAGGGTATACCGGATTTCGAGTCCAGCGCATTCGGTCACTCTGCCAACTCTCCAATAATAAAAAGAACGCTTTCCGGTTAAGCGGATGCAAAGTTAATACAAATTCCCGATAAAGCCAAAGAAAAAACTGGAAACTTGCTGAAATTAATCGAAAGTGAGTTTCTCCAGACGATTTCTCAACTGTTCTGCTTTGCTTTTTCGGATGCTCAGTTTGATTTCGCAGGTGTTCTCAAAAGTCTGTGAGATGATGCGTGGCTGCATCTCTTTCACGATTCGCATCACATCGTTCATCATGGGGTAGGAGAAGGTATAGGTGATGACTTCCTCTACCTGGCGTGTCTCTATCTCGCAATGGGCAATGGCATCAGCAGCAGCTTCGCGATAGGCTACGATCAATCCGCTGGTGCCGAGATTCACACCTCCATAATAGCGCACCACCACAATCAGGATGTCCGTCAGTTCATTGCTGTTGATTTGTCCGAGAATCGGCTTGCCGGCTGTTGATGAGGGCTCACCATCATCGTTAGCTCTGAACTCCGAACGCTCAGCCCCCAACATATAGGCATAGCACACATGGCGTGCATCGTAGTATTTCTTCCGATAGCCTGCCAGCAGCTCTTTGATCTCCTCAACAGTAGATACATGATGAGCGAAGGCGAGGAACTTGCTACGCTTCTCGGTGTAGTAGCCCTCGCCTTCGCTCTTTATTGTCTTGAATTCGTCATTAAGCATTATATTCCTGCCAGCTCTTGATCTTTACATCATCGAGGCTCATGGCGGTGAAGGCTTCGATGAAAGCCTTTGCCAGACGAACGTTTGTCATTAATGGGATATTGTGGTCGATGGCACCGCGACGAATTTTGTAACCATTAGTCAGCTCACGGCTGGTGTGGTTCTTCGGCACATTGATAACCAGACCGATCTTATGCTGACTGATGAGATCCATCACGTTGTTATCGCCAGTCTCATCAGGCCAAGCCACAGCGATAGCCTTCACACCGTTGTCGTTGAAGAACTTGGCAGTACCAGCTGTTGCATAGATGGTGTAACCCTTCTTTGCCAACTGCTGTGCGGGCTCAAGGAGTGAAACCTTACCCTTGGCGCCACCAGAACTGATCAGTACAGCATCCTTTGGAATAGAGTAGCCTGTAGCAATCAGCGAGTTGAGCAGCGCCTCGTTCAGATCGTCACCCAGACAGCCAACCTCACCTGTAGAACTCATGTCCACACCCAGCACTGGGTCGGCATTCTGCAGACGGGCAAATGAGAACTGAGAAGCCTTCACACCGATGCGGTCGATGTCGAACTCGCTCTTCTCGGGTTTCTGATAAGGAGCATCGAGCATGATCTTCGTAGCGGTCTCGATGAAGTTGCGCTTCAGGATCTTCGAAACGAAGGGGAACGAACGAGAGGCACGGAGGTTACACTCGATAACCTTCACCTCACGGTTCTTTGCCAGGAACTGGATGTTAAACGGACCGCTGATGTTCAGTTCGGCAGCAATCTTGTGGGCAATCTTCTTAATCTGACGGATGGTAGAGAAGTAGATGTGCTGTGCGGGGAACACCATCGTGGCATCACCAGAGTGAACACCTGCGTACTCCACATGCTCAGAGATGGCATACTCGATCACCTCGCCCTTGTCGGCTACAGCGTCGAACTCAATCTCCTTGGTCTCTGTCATAAACTTAGAAACCACTACGGGGAACTCCTTCGATACTTCAGTAGCCATATTCAGGAAGCGATGCAGCTCCTCCTCGTCGTAGCAGACGTTCATCGCAGCACCAGAGAGCACATACGAAGGACGTACCAGAACGGGATAGCCCACCTTATCGACAAACTCCTTCACATCGTCGAATGAGGTCAGTGCACGCCAAGCAGGCTGATCGATACCCAGTTTGTCGAGCATAGCGGAGAACTTATCACGGTTCTCGGCACGATCGATATCCACAGGACTGGTTCCCAATACGGGCACACCCTGACGATAGAGCTTCATAGCCAGGTTGTTAGGAATCTGACCACCTACGCTGACGATGACACCACGAGGCGACTCCAGGTCGATCACGTCGAGCACGCGCTCCAGTGACAACTCGTCGAAGTAGAGACGGTCGCACATATCATAGTCGGTAGAAACAGTCTCTGGGTTGTAGTTGATCATGATACTCTTATAACCCAGCTTACGGGCTGTATTGATGGCATTCACAGAGCACCAGTCGAACTCTACCGAAGAACCGATGCGGTAGGCACCAGAACCCAGTACCACTACCGACTTCTCATTATTATAATAGTTGATGTCGTGGGCTGCAGCATATTTCTCTCCCTGAGGATTGCCGAATGCAGGCACATGGGTATAGGTGAAGTAGAGGTAGTTGGTGAGCTCAGGATGCTCAGAAGCAACTGTCGGGATACGCTTTACTGACGGAACGATGCCCTTCTGCTTACGATACTTACGCACCTGAAGATTCTCCTTCTCCATATTCGTAGATTTCGACTTCAGCACGAAGCGAGCAATCTGGAAGTCACTGAATCCACAGCGCTTCACCTCCAGCAGCAACTCGTCGGGCAGCTCCTCGAGAGCATTGTATTTCAGCAGCTCATGCTTCAGATCTACAATGTGCTTCAGACGCTCCAGGAACCAGATGTCAATCTTTGTCAGCTGCTCAATGCGTTCAACGGTATAACCCTCTTCCAAAGCCTGAGCGATGGCGAAGATACGCAGATCAGTAGGATTAGCCAGTTCCTCGTCGAGATTATCGAACTTGGTGTGGTCGTTACCCACGAAGCCGTGCATACCTTGACCGATCATACGCAGACCCTTCTGGATCATTTCCTCGAAAGAACGTCCGATAGACATGATCTCACCTACGGATTTCATTGAAGAACCGATCTGACGGCTTACGCCAGCAAACTTGGTGAGGTCCCAGCGCGGAATCTTACAGATCATATAGTCGAGCTGCGGAGCCACGTAGGCTGATGAGGTTGTACCCATCTCACCAATCTGGTCGAGGGTGTAGCCTAAAGCAATCTTCGCAGCCACGAAGGCGAGGGGATAGCCCGTAGCCTTAGAGGCCAAAGCAGAAGAACGGGAGAGACGTGCGTTGATCTCGATGATACGATAGTCGTTGGTCTCTGCGTTGAAGGCGAACTGAATGTTACACTCACCCACTATGCCTAAGTGCTTCACACACTTGATGGTGATATCCTGCAGCATCTTCACCTGCTCCTCACGCAGCGAACAGGTAGGAGCTACCACAATACTCTCACCCGTGTGGATACCCAGAGGGTCGAAGTTCTCCATTGAGGCTACGGTGAAGCAACGGTCGTTGGCATCACGGATGCACTCAAACTCAATCTCCTTCCAGCCCTTCAGGCTCTCTTCAACCAGAATCTGGGGTGCGAAGGTGAAGGCGCTCTCAGCCAGCTCAATAAACTTCTTCTCGTCGGGGCAGATACCAGAACCGAGACCACCCAGCGCATAAGCTGAACGGATCATGATGGGGAAGCCGATCTCATGGGCTGCCTTCAAGGCATCTTCCATCGACTCTACAGCGTGGCTTACAGGCACCTTCAGATCCACCTCACCGAGCTTCTTCACAAACAGATCGCGGTCCTCAGTGTTCATGATGGCTTCTACACTCGTACCTAATACCTCTACACCATACTCTTTCAGTGTACCGTTCAGATAGAGTTCTGTACCACAGTTCAGGGCAGTCTGTCCACCGAAAGCCAACAGGATACCGTCAGGACGCTCTTTCTTAATGATTTCGGTTACGAAGTGTGTGTTTACAGGTTGGAAATACACCTTGTCTGCAATACCCTCACTGGTCTGGATGGTTGCGATGTTGGGGTTAACGAGTACGCTCTTGATACCTTCTTCGCGGAGGGCTTTCAAGGCCTGTGAACCAGAGTAATCAAACTCACCGGCCTGTCCGATTTTCAAGGCACCCGAACCGAGTACCAACACCTTTTTCAGTTCTTTCTTCATATACTTTAGTTGTTTTTACGATAGATTTCTTTTTTTATCGCGTGCAAAGTTACGAAGAAAACGGGAAAATCTTCTCAAAAAATGAAAGAAATCTGCAAAAGATATTTGAAGTTTAAAATTTATTGTATAATTTTGCAATATGAACATAATTATTGCTATAGATTCTCTGAAAGGCTGTCTTAGTTCCGTCCAAGCGAACCAGTCGGCTGCTGATGGCATCAAGTCAGTGTTGCCTGATGCCCAAGTGATACAAATACCCGTCAGCGATGGGGGAGAGGGATGGCTTTCTGCTTATCATGCAGCGATAGGAGGTGAACTGGTGACTCTACCTGTCCGCGATCCGATGATGCGTTGGATCCAAGCGCAGTATCTCATCAAGGGATCTACAGCTGTCATCGAGATAGCACAAGCCAGCGGTCTTACGCTGCTCACACCAGAGGAGCGCAATCCGATGGTTGCTACCAGCTATGGCACAGGCCAGCTTGTGGCAGATGCCGTGCGTCGGGGATGCCGTGAGATTATAGTAGGTCTTGGAGGAAGTGCAACGAGTGATTGCGGAAAAGGCATGCTTCGCGCCCTTATCGACACATTCACCCAACAGGGCTGTTGGGATGATATAACGCAGCTTCAAGAGGTACATTTTACTATCGCTACCGATGTGGTGAATCCGCTTTGCGGTGCTGAAGGAGCCGCCCATGTGTTTGCCCCTCAGAAAGGAGCCACACCAGAGATGGTGAAGGAGCTCGACGAGATAGCCTCGCGTTTTGCAGCTCTCTCAGCCAGGCATTTTGGCTTCGATCGTCAGAACGAACCTGGAGCTGGTGCTGCTGGTGGTCTTGGCTATGCGTTTCTTCAATATATGAATGCATCGTGCCGTTCGGGTATCGAACTGCTGTTGGAAGCCGTTGGCTTTGATACGCTTCTGAATGATGCATCACTCGTTATTACAGGCGAGGGTTCTGCCGATCGCCAGACCTTGATGGGCAAGCTGCCTTACGGTATCCTTCAGAATGCAAAAAGCCACCAAGTGCCTGTGGCCTTGGTGGCGGGTCGTATTGCTGATCGCCAGATACTTCTTGATGCAGGTTTTACTTATGTGTTATGTATCAATCCTTCAGGTCTTCCTTTAGAGGAAGCCATAAAACCTGCTGTTGCTCAAGCGAATATCAATGCCTGTGTCCGTGACCTTTGCCGTGATGTCCTCTCTTGCCGAACTTCTGGTGATCTTCCTGATATTGTTTGTACTGCTCAGGAGTCATGATCTTCTGAAGATCAGTATCGTAGTTCTTCATCAGATCAGCATACTTCTGATTGAGCTCTAACAGTTGAGCAGCCTGCTTCTCATCGAGGTTGTAGCGCTTTGCAGTGCGATCGGTCTTGAATTTTACAAAATCTTTCTTGTCGCACTTGCCCTGCTTGTCGCACTTCTTCTCGCAACATTTCATCTCACAGCACTTGCCTTTCTCACACTTGCACTGCTCGCATTTGCACTGCTCACCACACTTGTCACAGCACTTAGTCTGCTCTTTGTTCTCCTGTGCAAAAGCTGCCGAACTCATAATGAAGGCAGCCATCATTGTCATTAAAATCTTTTTCATTGTCTTACTATTTTTAAATTGTTAAACTTTTGCTTCTGTCTCTCAGTTGCAACTGTCTTTTTGACTCAATTACCGTGATTTGGTTTAACGTGCATAGTGGGAGTATGCACTTTATTTCAATATTTTGGCATTTTTTTACTATTTATGATGAGTCTTCGATGGCTATATCATCTATATTCTCGGTGTTGTAACTTACTGAAAATCAGATATGATTGTTTTCTGAAGTCTATATAACCACCTATATTTACTTGTAAAGCCGATAAATCATGCGTAATTTTGCAATGTCAAAGTTCTAACCAATAATTACAGAAAATGAAAAAGAAAACCATCTTGTTACTGGCGACACTACTCATTACCGCCACTTCGCTCGCTGAGGTTATTCAGAAGAATAATTATGTACGCGTGAGCGGACCAGATCTCATTCAGCCCAATGGGCAGAAGCTGTATATCCAAGGCACTAATCTTGGCAACTGGTTGAATCCCGAAGGTTATATGTTTGGTTTCAGTCGTACCAATTCAGCCTGGATGATCGATCTCCTTTTCAAACAGGCAGTAGGTCCCGACTTCACCGCAAAATTCTGGCAGACATTCAAGGATAACTACATCACCCGCGATGACATCCTGTTCATCAAGCAGCAAGGCGCCAACACCATCCGTCTGCCTTTTAACTACAAACTGTTTACCGATGAGGATTATATGGGACTCTCGTCACAGCAGGATGGTTTTAAGAGAATCGACGATGTGGTAGCCTGGTGCAAGGAAGCTGGACTCTATCTGATTCTTGACATGCATGACTGTCCGGGTGGACAGACTGGTGATAACATCGACGATGGGCACGGCTACCCTTGGCTCTTCGAGAGTGAATCCAGTCAGCAGCTATTCTGTAGTATCTGGAAAAAAATAGCTGATCGTTATAAAGATGAGCCTATCATCTTAGGCTACGAACTGGCTAACGAGCCGATAGCCCATTATTTCGAGAACAAGGAAGAAATCAACCAACAGTTGGAACCGCTTTATAAACGTGCGGTAAAAGCCATCCGCGAAGTGGATCCTTACCATATCATCCTCTTAGGCGGTGCCCGTTGGAACAGTGATTTCTATATGTTTACCGACTGGACATTCGATCAGAATATCATGTACACCTGTCACCGTTATGGCGGTGAGGCCACCAAGGAGGCCATCAAAGACTATATCGACTTCCGCGACAAAACCAACCTGCCAATGTATATGGGAGAAATCGGCCATAACACCGACCAGTGGCAGACTGACTTTGTGAAGGTGATGAAAGAGGTGAATATCGGTTATACCTTCTGGCCGTATAAGAAGATCGACGGTTCGTGTATGATGGGCATCCGTCGCCCGGAACTCTGGGATAGCATTGTGGTGAAATACAGTGAGACCCCACGCGGTACCTATAAGGAATGGCGTGAGGCCCGACCCAATCAGCAGCAGTTCAGGGAGCTGTTGATGCAATATGCGGAAAATAGCCGATTCAAGAACTGCCAGCCACAGAAGGATTATATCCAGACGATGGGACTGAAATAAGACTTGGTTAGTTAATATTTCCTAAAGAAGTCTTTCTGCAGGTTAATGTTTAACAGTTTTTAGATTTTATTCCATACCTTTGCAAAGATATAAAGATTATATTTTATGCGAAGAAAAAACTTGAGAGACAGCCTGAGAACCTGTTTCTTTCTTTGTGTGCTGTGTATATGTGGCTTAAATGCCTACGCAGCCGACGATGATATTATAGAGTATCAGGGCGACCGTTATGTGATTCATGTGGACAAGATGAATCCCGACAGTGAGATGACCTTATTGGATGTGTTGAACACTTGTCCCGAATTTCTGTCGATTCACGGAAAGAAGATTGATCAGATCTATACCTTCCGTATCGACAATATCGACCTCTTTGTAGATGCCGAAACACTCCTGGCAAATGTGAAGGCTCGTGAGATCGATCGTATCCAGATTTGCAGCAATAGCTCTGTGGCGAAATCAGTGGCTGGCACGAAAGGTGTGATCGACGTGTATTACCGTAAGGATATCAAGACCGACGGCAAGGTGTCGCTGTCAGGCAGCACCTACGGCAATGGAATGGCTTATGCTGATATCAAAGGCTCCTCCGAGAAACTCACCGTGCAGGCTTATGCGCTGGCTCGCAGCTCCTACGGCAAGTCTTATCCCACCGATATCCAACGCCTTACAAGCCGTGATTTTGAAGAGAACCTGCATGTGAATCTCGACTGGAAGCTAAGTCCCAGCGACAGGCTCATCATCAGGAGTACCCAGAAGTTCGGCAACAAGAAGCTCAAGCTCTATAATCCTGATCTCATGAGTGCCCGACCAGATTACCGACGTTATATCAGTCTGATCTTGTCTTACTCCCACACTTTCAGGAACGATGCCATTCTCTTTGCCGAGATTGGAGCCGACTACACGAATAATTCTGAAAACAAAGCTGGCTTGGGCGATAGCTATCCCTATGGTTTCGTGGAACTCAACACCCCGATCTTCACCCCCGACCTCTGGCTGATGATTGGTACAGAGATGGATTACGATAACGTTTGGCATGTCGATAAGAACCGTGAGCAGTACTTACTGACCGACTTCTATGCCCAGCTCGACTATACCCATGGCCCTTGGGTGCTCACCTTAGGTGATCGCTTCCGCATCATGAGCTTCTGGAATCGTCAGTACGACACGCCCGATCAGAGTCTGTGGTCACATAACCGCAACAACCACTCTTATCTGGCCAGCGTGGGCTATAGGGCAGGGCGCAATTTCTTCCAGACCCTGTTCACACGCCGCTACTACGTGCCTGAGATAAGCGATTTCATGGTTGATGAGACCTCACCGGTTACCGACCTGAGATACTCAGGCGACAGTTACCTCACCAGACTGGTGCACCAGGGGGTGCTGCGCTATTCCTATCAGCAGAAGAACTTCTTCCTGCACTCCAGCGTTGAGGGCAACTGGTACAGCCATGAGGCAGGTCCCAGACACATGCAGCTGGGCATCAGGAACTCCGTCTATTGGAAGACGGGACCGCTGGAACTGACCTTGGGAGCCAACTACTACTATCAACATGTCAGCTCAGGCGTCAAGACCCCTTCCGACAACGACAACTTCGTGACCCTCAAGGCAGCACCAACCTTGAATCTGGCTCATGGGTTCCGCCTGTCGTCAGTACTTCTCTACAGCAGCCGTCGCACCATCGACGATCAGCATGCCCACCTCTTTGCCACCGTTAAGGCCAACAAGCAGTTGGGCAGGAAGTGCAACGTGTTTGCCGAGTACCATGATCTGGCAGGCTACGTCACAGGCAACTGGTCGCAGCTTGGCAGTCTCTATCAGAACCGTGCCTTGAGCATTGGTGCCACCATCTATCCGTTCCGAAAATAAATATTATCCGATATGAAGAATCTAAATAAATGGTTATTAGCCCTTGTCTTGCTGCCAGCCTTTCTTGTTTCGTGCGAGCAGAAAGACAATCAGGTTGCCAAAAAAGAACCAAAGTGCGACGACGACTTGGTGGGATTGAACGTAGCCGTCTTTTCAGGTACATGCTACGACATCGACCTGACGAAGCGCGGCGACATCACTTTGTTCCGTTTCAATTCTCTCCCTGACTGCCTGGAAGCCCTTTCTTCAGGCAAAGTGGATGCCTACATGGATGATGAGTCGTCATTCTCACCGAGTGAACTGAAGCGCCGTAAGTTGCATGCAGCCTATTATGGCAACGATTACGACGATGTAGCCTTTGCCTTCCGTAAGGGTGATAAGCTGTGCGACGAGTTCGACGCATTCTTTCAAGAGTTAAAGGATGTGGGCCTCTTTGATGAGATTCATAAACGCTGGCTCGAAACCGATGAGCCTGAGACTGTGGAAATGCCCGACATCCCCATCTATACTGCTGGCGTACCTATCCGTGTAGGTACCATGCAGCTGCTGGCGCCGTTCTGCTTCCCTGTCGGCGATCTCTGGCACGGATTTGAGGCAGAGCTGCTTTATCGCTTCGCGGCATATCTGAAACGCCCTATAGATATTAAGGTATATGAGTGTAGTGCAGGTCCTGCAGCCATCCAGGCAAACCAGATAGATATCTTTGGTGGTAGCCTCTCTGTCACCGAAGAGCGCAAGCAGGTGATGAGTTTCGGTGCGCCCTACTATCAGTGTCATCCTATCATCCTCGTGCGCGACGCTGACGCACAAGCTGGCCTGGGCTCAGATGAACTGTCATTCATCGACAGTATAAAGGATTCGTTCTATCGCAACTTCATCTTCGAGGACCGTTATCAATTCATTCTCGATGGCTTGTGGGAAACGATTGTCATCAGCTTCTTCTCACTGATATTCGGTACCATCATGGCAGCGCTGCTCTGCTGGATGCGCATGAGCAAAAAGCGTTTACTGCGCTCGTTGGCAGTCTGCTATATCGACACGATGCGAGGCGTGCCCCAGCTGGTCATCCTCATGATCATGTTCTATGTGGTGCTTGCCGAGACAGGCTTCACGGCAACGGCTGTGGCTGTCATCAGCTTCTCGATGGTGTTTGCCGCTTACGTCTGCGAGATGTTCCGCTCCTCAATCCTGGCTTTGGGAAAAGGGCAGGTCGAAGCAGGTATCGCCTTAGGCTTCACCCCTATGCAGACCTTCTTCTACATCATCGCGCCTCAGGCCATCCGCAATGTCATGCCCGTCTATAAAGGCGAGGCAGTATCCCTCTTCAAGAGTACCTCTATTGTGGGTTATATCGCTATCGTTGACCTCACCAAGGCCTCCGACCTTGTGAGAAGCCGCACCTTTGATGCCTTCTTCCCGCTGATTGTCATCGCCATCATCTACTTTGTGCTGGCCTGGTTGCTGGGCAAGTTCCTCGACAGACTGGTGAAAGTTAAGAAACATAAGACCGCTTAAAACGATACAGACATTATGATACAAGTAAATCATCTGACCAAATCATATACACAACCCAATGGAGAAGTGCTCCAGGTGCTGAAGGATGTCAACTGCCATATCAGTAAAGGAGAGGTCATCAGCATCATCGGTCCTTCAGGAACGGGTAAGAGCACCTTCCTGCGTGCACTCAACCTGCTCGATGAGCCCACCAGTGGCGAGATCATCGTGGGAGGCGAAAACATCCTTCAGAAGAAATACCCCCTCAACAAACTGCGTCAGCGCATGGGAATGGTGTTCCAGAACTTCAACCTCTTCGAGCACCTTACCATCCTTGAGAACGTTACCCTTGCCCCCATCAAGCTGCTGGGACTCTCCAAGGAAGATGCGCAGAAAGAAGCCATGCAGATGCTCCGCAAGGTAGGAATGGCAGAGAAGGCTGATGCGATGCCCAAAAACCTCTCCGGAGGTCAGAAGCAGCGTGTGGCCATTGCCCGCTGTCTCGCCATGCATCCCGACATCATCCTCTTCGACGAGCCCACCTCAGCACTCGACCCCACGCTGGTAGGCGAGGTGCTCAGCGTGATCCGTCAGCTGGCAAAGGAGGGTATGACGATGCTGATCGTCACCCACGAGATGAAGTTTGCCTACGATGTCTCCACTCGCATCTTCTTTATGAACGAAGGTGTGATCTACGAGGAAGGCACACCCCAGCAGATCTTCGAGAACCCGCAGCGTGAGGCCACCCGTGCCTTCACCAACCGCATCCGTACTCTCAGCTGTTACGTCAAAAACACCGACTTCGATATTTACGAGTTCTTCGGTCAGATGGGACAGTTCTGCATGCACTATGGTATTATTGACAAGCAGAGAACCATTGAGCACATCACCGATGAGTTCCTGACATCGCTGCTCAAGCCCGAGGAGCGCCCTGTCACTGTCAGCCTCAACTATAGTGAGAAGGATTATTCATTAACACTCACCATCAAGATCGAGGGGCTGGATGAGTCACCCCTTGCCCGTTCGTCATCCGACGAGCTGGCAATCAACATCGTATACGGCATGTGTAAGAGCCTCACGGAGGAAAGTGCCCCCGACGGCTACGAAGTTAAATTTGAACTTTAGATGATTAGCCCAATGTTTCTGTCTCAGATCAGTGATGGAAACAAGCTGCCCGCTCTGATTCTTCATTGAGCGCAACAAGCTCTATTGCGTGGCGCGACGAGATGCTGGAGAAAATTCGAAATGCTGGTAATCCTTGACTGAGCGCCAGGCACCGCCCCAGGTGAAGCCGTGCTTGATGAAGAGCTTGTAGCAGAGGTCGTTGGTGGTGATCTTATACCGGAAATCCTTCTTGCGATCGGCATAAGGCACGCCAGTGGCTGGCTCTACGATGCGATGGCCGTCTTTCCTGCTATAACGGACGTAGGGGTTATAAAGGGGGTTGACATCAATGGCTAAGCCGTAGGCATGCTTCGACAGATGCTTGGTGTCTGACACGATGCGATAGTTGAAACAACTGGTGTTGTTGGCACGCATCTGACGCTCGTCGTCGCCATCGTAGTTGTCGGCCAGCGTGATCTGCTGAATGGGATAGCGGGCCTTGTAGAGCTCATGGAAGATCGTGAGCAGCTTGGAGGCGATGAGTTTGTTGCAGATGAGCTCGCCCTGATGGGCACGTCCGTCGTAGTCGTAGTGGAGCACGCGCAGATAGCGGAGGTCGGAACGCTGGACATGAGGGTTAGCATGATAGCTGCGGCCCTTCATGAACTGCCAGATGCTGTCGGGGACGGGCTCGGCTGAGAATCCCTTAGAATGCGTCTGGCCCTGCAGGCATAACGCGCTGCAAAGCCAGACTATCATCAGAACACATTTTCTAATCATTTATGAGAATGCTACGGTGAGTCCTGCCATGACGATGCTGACCATCGACATGAGTTTGATCAGAATGTTGAGTGACGGACCAGAGGTGTCCTTGAACGGATCGCCTACGGTGTCGCCTACGATACAGGCCTTGTGGGCAAACGAGCCCTTACCGCCGAAGTTGCCTTCCTCGATATTCTTCTTGGCATTATCCCAGGCACCACCCGCATTGGCCATGAATACAGCGAGGGTGAAACCGCCTGCCAGACCGCCTACGAGCAGACCCATGACACCTGCCACACCGAGAACCATACCAACGATGATGGGGATGAGGATGGCGAGGATGGAGGGCACGATCATCTCGTGCTGGGCGGCACGTGTAGAGATCTCCACACAGCGTCCGTAGTCGGGTGTGCCTGTACCTTCGAGGATACCGGCAATCTCACGGAACTGACGGCGCACCTCCTGTACCATCTTCTCGGCAGCACGGCCTACAGCCTCCATCGTCATACCACAGAACAGGAAGGCTGCCATCGCACCGATAAAGGCTCCTACGATGACGCGGGGGTTCATAAGGTTGATCTGGAAGTAGTTCATGAAGTCGGGAATGGTGGCGTCGGAAGCTGCTATCACATCGCCTGCCACATTCGTGAGGGTCTGACCGGCACGCGCCATCGCAATCTTAATCTCCTCGATGTAAGAGGCGAGGAGGGCGAGGGCGGTGAGGGCTGCTGAACCGATGGCGAAACCCTTACCGGTGGCAGCAGTAGTGTTGCCTAACGCATCGAGGGAATCGGTACGATGGCGCACCTCTTCGCCAAGTCCGCACATCTCGGCATTACCACCGGCATTGTCGGCGATAGGTCCGTAAGCGTCGGTGGCGAGGGTGATGCCCAAGGTGGAGAGCATTCCCACAGCGGCGATACCGATACCATAGAGGCCGTGAGAGAGTGACTCTGACGACAGCGTGAGGTCGAAGCCGTTGGCACAGAGATAACTCAGCATGATAGCCACACCAATGGTGATGACTGGGATGCAGGTAGAGATCATTCCTGTGCCGATACCCTTGATAATCACGGTAGCAGCACCCGTCTGACCTGCCTCAGAGATTTTCTTAGTAGGTGTGTAAGAGTGGGAGGTATAATACTCGGTGGCCTGACCGATGATGACACCGGCTGCCAGTCCGGAGATGACAGAGAAGGAGAGGCCGAGCCAGTTGTCGATGCCTAACAGATAGAGGATGGCAAACGACGCGATGGCGATCAGGACGGCGCTGACATTCGTACCTACGGAGAGGGAGTGGAGCAGATCCTTCATGGTGGCGCCTTCCTTGGTGCGTACCAGGAAGATGCCCAGCAGTGAGAGGAACACGCCTACAGCAGCAATGAGCATCGGGGCAATAACTGCCTTGAGTTGGATGTCGAGACCTGCCACACCAAAGGCGGCAGCGCCAAGGGCGGCTGTTGACAGCACGGAACCGCAGTAGCTCTCATAGAGGTCGGCTCCCATACCTGCCACATCGCCTACGTTATCACCCACGTTGTCGGCAATGGTAGCGGGGTTGCGCGGATCGTCCTCGGGGATGTCGGCTTCCACCTTACCCACGATGTCGGCTCCCACGTCGGCAGCTTTGGTGTAAATACCGCCACCCACACGGGCGAAGAGGGCCTGTGTAGAAGCACCCATACCAAAGGTCAGCATGGTGGTGGTGATGGAGATGAGTCCGTCGGCATCGAAGTGGTTGAGCACCACAAACCAGATGGCGATGTCGAGCAGTCCGAGACCTACTACCGTGAGTCCCATGACGGCACCTGAGCGGAAAGCAATCTTCAAACCGGCGTTCAGGCTCTCACGCGCAGCATTGGCGGTGCGGGCGGAAGCATAAGTGGCTGTCTTCATGCCGAAGAATCCTGCCAGACCGGAGAAGAAACCGCCTGTGAGGAAGGCAAAGGGCACCCAGGGATTTTGCACATTCAGGCCATAGGCCATGAAGGCAAATAGGGCGCAGAGCACCACAAACACGATGCAGACCACCTTATACTGCTGTTTCAGGTAGGCCATCGCACCTTTTCGCACGTAGAGTGCAATCTCTTTCATTCGGGGCGTTCCTTCGTCGGCTGCCATCATCTGGCGGAAGAAGAACCACGCCATGCCCAGTGCCACGAGCGATGCTATGGGCACGAGCCAGAATACTGTGGGGATGTTCATCATTTACAAGGGCTTTTTTAGTGAATTTATGAGTTTTGTGTCTATTCTTCGACGTAATCAAGCATGTTGGCAGCCTCGTCTTCGGGGTCGTCAGAGCCAAGATCCATCATGGTGGAGTAGTTGTCCTCAGTGATCTCATCGTCATTGGGATCCTGCACCTCATCCTCCTCATCGTGGGAGCTGTAATTGTCTTCTACTATTACATCCTCGTCGTCATCGCCATCTTCACGGTCCAGATCGTCATCGTCACCCTTATCTGAGAATTTCATTCTGATCTTCTCCTCTTCGGGCTTGAGCTTGGCAAAGATAGCCTCTACCCAACCGCCTTTACGCACTTCGAGGACGTCGAAGCCGTCTTCCACTTTCTTGTCGTACATGCCGCCCTTCTTGTGGAGACGATCCTTGGGAAGGGTGGTGGTAGAGATGTCGAAACCGCTGAGGATGATGTCTTGGATAGACTGTGACAGAGAGTCCCAGCCGCCACCGAAGTTACGGTCGATGACCTCAAGCAACTTAACTGCTGAGATATGACGGATATTCTCGTAGGAGAGGTCAGTGACACGCATGATGGGGCGCTTTTTGATCGCCCATGTGAACTTGAGGCTCTCTTCGAACTTGATATCCATAACTTTATAGCCACGCTTCTCGTAGCTCTTTCTCACTGCGGGGGCTTCATCCTTGATCTCCTCGATGAGGAAGGCACTCTTGAAGATGTCGAGATAGTGCTGAATGTTTTCTTTTACTTCTGCGTCTTTCGTAGCAGCCTCCCACATACGGAACACATCGTTCTCCTGAATGTCCCAGACACTGTTCTTGGTAACTGCTTTAATCGATAATGAGGGGTTACTCTCGGGTAGTTGTTGTTTTGTTCTTGCCATAATATTACTAAAATTTTCTGCAAATGTAACCACTTTATTTTTTATTAGCAAGTTTTTAGGCAATATTTTTTTTAATAATTGAAATAAATTTGGTTTTTCGCTGACTTATTACTAATTTTGCAACCAAAATATGATTCAACCACTGGCTGAAAGACTCAGACCTCGCTCGCTTAACGATTATATCGGACAGCAACATCTGGTAGGCGAGGGCGCCGTCCTGCGAAAGATGATCGAAGCAGGGCGGATTTCGTCATTTATCCTCTGGGGCCCTCCCGGTGTGGGTAAGACTACACTGGCGCAGATCATTGCCCACAGGCTGGAGACACCCTTCTACACGCTGTCGGCAGTGACGAGCGGTGTGAAGGATGTGAGAGATGTGATTGAGAAAGCTCAGAAGGGTCGTTTCTTCAACGAGGTTTCACCTATCTTATTTATAGACGAGATACACCGTTTTTCAAAATCACAGCAAGACTCATTGTTGGGGGCTGTGGAGAAAGGGATCGTGACGCTGATTGGTGCTACGACGGAGAACCCCTCGTTTGAGGTGATACGTCCGCTGCTTTCGCGCTGTCAGCTCTATGTGCTGAAATCGCTGGAGAAAGGCGATCTGCTGCAGTTGCTTGACAGGGCCGTCCATCAGGATAGCGTTCTGAAAGAGCGGCAGATAGAGCTGAAGGAGACGGGCGCCATGTTGCGCTACAGTGGTGGCGACGCCAGGAAGCTGCTGAACATCTTAGAGCTGGTGGTGGAAGCAGAGCCGGAGAACAAGGTGGTGATTACCGACGAGCTGGTGGTGAACCGTCTGCAACAAAACCCGTTGGCATACGATAAAGACGGTGAGATGCACTACGACATCATCTCAGCCTTTATCAAGAGTATCAGAGGCTCTGATCCTGACGCAGCCCTCTACTGGCTTGCCAGAATGATTGAGGGTGGGGAAGATCCGCAGTTTATCGCCAGACGCCTGATTATCAGCGCATCAGAGGATATCGGGCTGGCAAACCCCAATGCCCTGTTGCTGGCCAATGCTGCTTTCGATGCCGTGATGAAGATCGGTTGGCCTGAAGGGAGGATACCCTTGGCGGAAGCCACCGTGTATCTCGCCACCTCGCCGAAGAGCAACAGTGCCTATCTGGGGGTGGACGCTGCTCTGGCAAAGGTTAGGGAGACGGGTAACCAGCCTGTGCCGCTGCCTATCAGAAACGCACCCACACAGTTGATGAAGGAACTGGGGTATCACGACGGCTATAAGTATCCGCACGATTTTCCTGGTCATTTCACGGAGCAGCAATATCTGCCTGACGCACTAGTGAACGAGCGTTTCTGGCACGGGCAGCATAATCCCACGGAGGAAAAGCTGTATCAGCGCATGGTGAACTACTGGGGTAAGAGATACGAGGATTGAGGATGATGGATCAGGATATGATAATATATATTATTGAGTTGCTGGGTACGTTTGCCTTTGCCATCTCAGGTATACGGCATGCAGCTGCCAAGCAGTTTGACTGGTTCGGCGGCTATGTTTGCGGAGTAGCTGTGGCTATCGGCGGTGGTACCATCCGTGATGTGATGTTAGGAACAACACCTTTCTGGATGACGACTCCTATCTATCTGATATGTACAGGTGTGGCGCTGCTGACAGTGGCTTTCTTCGGTCGTTGGATGGAGCCGCTGAAGAATGCCTGGTTCGTATTCGACACCTTAGGTCTGGCACTGTTTACGATTGCCGGTATTCAGAAGAGCATCGCCTTCGGACAACCATTCTGGGTGGCTATAATCATGGGCTGTATCACGGGTTCGGCTGGTGGCGTGATTCGCGATGTACTCTTGAACAACGAGCCTGTGATCTTTCACAAGGAGATCTATGCGATGGCTTGTGTGCTGGGCGGCATGGTGTATTGGGGACTGGCCGATCTGGGTATCACGACAGAACTTTGTGCAGTGGTGAGCTTCGTGGTGACTTGTCTGATAAGATTCCTCGCCGTGAGGTATCATATCTCATTACCAATACTGAAAGAAATTAAAGAATAAAATTACATAAATGGCTGACAAAGAGAATAATACAAGTAGGAAACGCACAAGAAAGCAGCAGCCTGTAGATAATACCTACGGTCACTTGCAACCGCAAGCTCTGGAGGTAGAGAAAGTTGTGTTGGGTGCTCTGATGATCGATAAGGACGCCTACGCTGTGGTGTGTGAGACACTCCGTCCGGAGAGTTTCTACGAGCCCCGCAATCAGATGGTGTATCAGGCTATCATGGAACTGAGTATGGCAGAGCGTCCTGTGGATATCCTAACGGTGACAGAACAACTGTCAAAGAACGGACAACTGGAAGAAGTGGGAGGACCAGGTTACGTGATGGAGCTGAGTTCTAGAGTTGCATCGTCGGCTAATATCGAGTATCACGCCAATATCATAGCACAGAAAAGTCTGGCAAGACAGCTTATCTCGTTTGCAAGTGTTATTGAAACAAAGGCTTTCGATGAGACCATCGATGTAGAGGATCTGATGCAAGAGGCTGAAAGTTCGCTCTTCGAGCTGTCGCAGCGCAATATGAAGAATGACTATACAGCCATCGATCCTGTGATCGCGCAGGCTGTGAAAACCATTCAGAATGCCGCCAAGAATACCGATGGACTGACAGGCGTATCGACAGGCTATTATAAGCTCGACGATATTACAAGCGGCTGGCAGCCCTCTGATTTGGTGATTATCGCTGGACGCCCTGCGATGGGTAAAACCTCATTCGCCCTCTCGATGGCTAAGAATATTGCTGCTGACATGAGGGAGCCAATGGCTTTCTTCTCGCTTGAAATGTCGAACGTGCAGCTGGTAAACCGCCTGATATCGAATGCATGTGAGATTCAGGGTTCTAAGATTCTGAACGGACAGTTGCAGCGCGACGAGTGGGAACGACTGGATAAGCGCATCAACAACCTGTTGGGTGCACCTCTTTATGTCGATGATACCCCGGGACTATCGGTGTTTGAGTTGAGAACAAAAGCCCGCCGACTGGTGAGGGAGCATGGTGTGAAGCTGATCATGATCGACTATCTGCAGCTGATGAATGCCAACGGCATGCGTTTCTCCTCGCGTCAGGAAGAAGTCTCTACCATCTCACGATCCTTGAAAGGACTTGCCAAGGAGTTGAATATTCCAATCCTTGCATTGAGTCAGTTGAATCGTGGTGTGGAGAGCCGTGAGGGCTTGGAAGGAAAACGTCCGCAGCTGTCAGACCTGCGTGAGTCGGGAGCCATTGAGCAGGATGCGGATATGGTGATCTTCGTGCATCGTCCTGAGTACTACCATATCTATCAGGATGATAATGGAAGAGACCTACATGGTATGGCACAGATTATCATAGCGAAGCACCGTAAAGGTGCCACAGGCGACGTGTTGCTGACTTTCCGTGGGGAATATACTCGCTTTGAGAATCCTGAGGACAAGAACTTGGGCAATCGTGCCCCAATGGGTGGTGAGATCTTAGGATCGAAAGTGAACGGTAATGGCAACATACCACCCGACATGCCCGATGACTACGACCCATTTGCCGGAGCTGCCCCCATACCACCGCCCGACAGCAATGGTCCGCTGCCGTTCTAAAGCATTAAAAAAGCTCTGCTAACATGCAGAGCTTTTTGTTTGTGAGTTACTTATATTTATCTATCAGCGCATCGGCTTGGGTATCGCCAAGCTCTTTAGCTTTCTGCAGATTCCGGATGCCTTCGGCTTTCTGTCCCTTCAGACATTGTGCCAGACCTAAGAAGAGATAGCCGTCACTGTTTTGTGTATCGATGGCAATACACTCGTTTGCTGTTGTGATGGCTTGGTCGTAGAGACCGACACGAATTTCAAGTGAGGCCTTCTCGGCATAATAGAGAATCTCTTTAGGATTCATCTGGATAGCACGATTGATATCATTGAGGGCCTGCTGGTACAGGTGCCCCTGAATTTCTACCTGATGGCGGATATAATAAAAGTTGTCGTTGACAGTAGCTGTCATCAGTGACTCATATTCATTCATATCGCTGATGGCATCACGATAGCGACCTGCATTGCGACGTGCCTCAGCTCGTGCCCAGATATAGGGGGCTGCTTCTTTCAGATATGGCCTGCTGTACATGTTAATGGTACTGTCCATGAGTGCCAGCATGGCGATAGTGTCTTTCTGCATCTCCTTGCAACGGGCAGCCGCAAAGAAAATCTCAGGACTGCGCAGGTTGGTAGAGAGCAGACTATTATAGATTTCATAGGCCTCATCATACTGTTGCTTGGCGAAACGTATGTCGCCTTCAAGTTGACGATAAGTAGGCTGTGGGTTGATGCTGTTGGCTGCCTGTATCTGTTGAAGAGCCTTGTCGAGACTCCAACCGGCATAGGGTTGCGCACTCTGATAGATCTCCTTGTTATAGATCATACGTGCGTAGATGTAGTGGGTGTCATCTTTGGCATCGCCAAACTTCAAGGCCTGTTCCATATCTCGCTCTGCAGCGGCGAAGTTGCCTGCAGCCATCTCCTGCTGTGCCCTGTAGGTGTATCCGTCGGGCGCACTAGGGAACTGCTGGATGAAATCATGGATGAGGGATACGTACTCGGCAGAATCGGTCTGGGAGCCCGAGAAATAGAGTACAAGTGCTGCCTCCTTAATATCGGTGGGCAGGAGTTTCTTCACCTGCGTGAGGTTCATTGTCTCATTGTGGAAGGTGATACCAGTGAGCTTCAGAGAGTCTGCGAAACTGACACTGACGGCATAGCTGAGACTATCGCCAAACACGGCAGGCTGCTGCATCATACCGATTACCTGACCAGCGGCATTCAGCAACGGACAGCTGACCTGATTCTCTCCCATGGAGAGTGCTATGGTGTAGTAAGGGTTATCACCCATAAACGTCTCGGCTTTACGCACAGCTCCACTCTTCACTGCCTTTAGCTCGTGATAGGGAAGGAGATAGACCTCACTCCCCACTGGGGCTGTGGAAGTGCTGAGAGCCAACGGTTGAGTCCTGGAACTGTTCACACGGAACTTCACGACATCATACATGTCATTAGCACCGATGATACCTGCCACCTGGAGTTCTTTGCCCTGGGCATCAATCACAACAGCGCGCGATGCTCCCTTGAAGGGTGTGAAATTACTAACAGCCTCACCATTTGTGTTTGTAAAGAAACCGTTGCTGCTGGCTATCAGAGAGCCGTCGGCAGCAAAAGTCTTCAGGGTGAATACGGAACGGGAGGCATTTTTCACCCAGCCTGGCTGGGCGAAGGTGCTGAGTACTGATAGCAGCAGACAGCCTATAATACTGATTTTCTTCATATACGTAATAACTGTTTTGCGTTTTGGATGGCTGCATCGGAGATGTCGCTTCCAGACAGCATCTGGGCAATCTCGTGGATGCGCTCTTCAGGAGATAATTGTGTCATGCGACTGATGGTACCCTGGGGTGTCTCCTTTTTCTCCACCTTATAGTGCGTACTACCAAGTGCGGCGATCTGTGGCAGGTGGGTAATACTGATGACCTGACGTTCATGATGTCCCATCTCCTGCATGATTTCAGCCATCTTCTCCGCAATCTTGCCGCTGACACCCGTATCGATCTCGTCGAAGATAATTGTGGGCAGCTTGACGGCACCGCTAATCATGGCTTTTAGGGAGAGCATGACACGGGCTATCTCACCACCAGAAGCAACCTGAGAAACTGGTTGGAGTGGGGTGGAGGTGTTGGCGCTAAAAAGGAAGGCTATCTTGTCTTGTCCCGTATGGCCGAGTGCTTCTTTGATGATCTGGACATTGAAGCGCACATTAGGCATACCCAGGGGGATGAGACGAGACTGCAACTCCATCTCTATCTGTTGTGCTGCCTTCATTCGTCGTTTTGTCAGGACATCGGCTTCCTGTTGGGCTTTTGCCTGGAGTGCAGACAGTTGTTTCTGGAGTTCTGCAAGGGTTTCGTTGCTGTTTTCAATGTTATTGAGCTGAGACTTCAGTTCATCGCGTTTAGCGATTAATTCCCCAACGGTCTCAACATGATATTTCTTCTCCAGATCGTAAAGACGATCGAGACGATTATTGATATCATCAAGTTCGGCAGGATCGAAATCAACTCGTTCTAGTTGGCTTGATACCTCCTCAGAAATATCTTTCAGTTCAATATAGCTGCTTTCAAGGCGCTGAGCCAGTTCGCTGGCATCAGGAAAAACACGCTGTATACCGTTCAGAGCCGTACGTGCAGAACGAAGAGCACTGACAACACCAGTATCCTCTGCAGAGAGAGCGTTATCAGCTTCATAAAGAGCACTCTTGATTTCCTCAGCGTGACTCATGGTGTCGCTTTTCTGTTCCAGTTCCTCCTGTTCGTCGGCCATAAGGTTGGCATTTGAGAGTTCATCAAACTGGAACTGCAGGAAGTCCTGATTCTGACGGTTGCGGGTGATATCGTCCTTCATGGTCTCCAGCTCCTTGCTGACAGACAGATATTGGTTGTATGTCTGTTGATATTGTGCTAATGGTTTAGCATTGTCGGCAATGATATCTACCACACTTAGTTGAAAGTCCTGTTTGTTAAGCAAGAGGTTCTGGTGCTGAGAATGGATATCAATCAGTTGCTCACCAAGTTCCTTCAGCAAAGATAGTTGTGCCGGCGTGTCGTTGATGAAGGCACGGCTTTTTCCTGCTGTTGTGAGTTCGCGGCGTATGATGCAATCTGATGGATCATATTCTATATCATTCTCCGTAAAAAATGCCTCCATGCCATAACGTGAGATATCGAAATGAGCCTCGATAACACACTTGTCCTTGATGACCTTAGTATCAGCCCGCTGCCCGAGCAGCAAGCCGATTGCTCCCAGAATGATACTCTTTCCAGCACCAGTTTCACCAGTGATAACAGAGAACCCCTGATAGAGGTCGATATCAAGTTCGTCGATGAGGGTGAAATTCTTAATGTATAGTCTTTTTAGCATAACTCTTATCTTTGGATGCTTTCCCAGGCGTTGTTCTGGGAGGCGTTGAGTGACATCAATAGGTTGAAAATACGCTCTTTTTCTTTTTGTGTGCCCTTGCCTTTATAGATATTTACAAGTTCGTCGCGTTTAAAGTCTGTCCATATCTGTGGCAGCAGACTTAAGGGCTTGTTCTCGTGAGCCTTTAGCAGATTGTTCTCAAGGGCTTCCGATATCTCGGTGCGTCCACGTTCGGCATTGTTTGCCATCTCGTCAAGTCCTTTACGGTAGTAGTCATACTGGAGTTGACGGAAGGGGCGCATAGACTCATCAAGGTAATCGTTGATGATGGCAAAGCGATTTCGGTTGTCTTCGAACGATTTCCAACCCGGAAACCCAAGATCTTGTGCGTTATTCACCAGATTCATACATCGCTGGAGAATGTCTGTGCCACCCAGCGGTGCAAAACTGTCCAGATTGAGTCCGATAATCAGATAGGCATAGTAGGCGAGTAGGGCAGTGAGCGGTTGATTAACCACCTCATCTATGAAGTTCAGCTGGTCGAACTGTGCGAAAGTGAAGTGGAAGCGGTCGTCCTTATTATTATATAAGGTGGTGGTGTAGGCAGCATTATATACAGGACGATTGGCCTGAATCAATGCAGAACACTCGAAACGGTTCGCTTCACGGATATAAGCATTCACAGTGATGTTGAAACTACACTGTATCCGCTCATGATTCTGGAACTGTAATGGTGTCCACTGTCGTTCGTTGATAAAATGTTCAACGGTTTGCTGAAGATTCTCAAAAACACTGACGTCGGTACCGGTAATCTGGCTGTGGTTGATATTAACCTTAACTTGCAGTTCCTGAGCCCGAAGGCCAAGAACTGCAAGTATGAGAATCGTTGTGAATATCGTTCTTACAATTGTCATCCGTTAAGATTTGCTTCGCGCAGACGAATGCGTGTAAGCACCTGTTTCGTGTTATAGGTAAAGTCGCCAGCTAATATCCAGCTGTAATAGCCTGGATCAATCTGGAGAACATCAGCCACAGGATTTCCTTTGTGCTTTCCGAAGTTGAATATTTCCGTCATCCGTGGGTTTCCGTCTTTGTCAAGGATAACGTTACCATGACGGTCTTTCATCTCACCCCATACGATACGACCAGCAAAATCGACATTATTGTTCATCTTCGAAAATTCTGCGAGTTTATCCATGTCGTTCTCCAGCACTTTCTCTTCATCCTCATTGGCACCAGGTGCATATTTGTCGAGCTCACCCATAAGTACACGATAGGTAGCCTCAGTATCCTGATCTGCACGATGAGCCTCGAAATCTTCTTCCATCTTTCGTCCACAGTAGAACTTATAGGCGGCAGCCAGATTACGTTGCTCCATACGTTTGAAGATGGTACAAGCATCAATCATTCGGCATTTGGAAAAGTCGAAGTCAACACCTGCACGCAGGAATTCTTCCGCCAATAACGGGATATCGAAATGATTGGAATTAAATCCTGCAAAGTCGCATCCTGTGAACTTATCTGCAAGTATCTGTCCCAGTTGCTTGAATGTAGGCTTATCCTTTATATCCTCATTGGTAATACCTGTCAACTGACTGATCTTCGGGTCGATGGGCTTCTCCGGATTTACGAGCTCGTTACCGCGTTCTTCCTTCCCGTCAGGATAAACCTTGATATAGGAAATCTGAATAATACGGTCTTTTACAAGATCGAGGCCCGTAGTCTCCAAATCGAAGATGATAATTGGTTTTGTAAGATTCAGTTTCATTAATATGCTACTTCAAACTTAGTCATTAATCAACATTGGCATCAGAAGCATCAGTACTTCCTGATTGTCAGGCTGTTCTGCAGGGAGTACCAGTCCTGCACGACTTGGATCTGCCAACTGTAATACAACTTCGGTACTATCGATATTGCTTAAAATCTCGATGAAAGAAGAGCCCTTGAAACCGATAGACATGGGATAACCATTATAATCGCATGACATACGTTCTGTAGCAGTCTTTGAGAAGTCGTAATCTTCTGCATCAAGCTGTAGGGTAGAGCCTTCTACATGGAAACGGATCAAATTGCTGGAACCATTAGCAAAAGGCTGTACACGACGGAGCGCTGCTAACAGCCCAAGACGATCTACGCGGACTTCGTAGTTATTGTTCTGAGGAATGACAGAATTATAGTTTGGGAAACGTCCTTCAATCAGGCGGCACTGAAGTGAACCATCGCCGAAATTAATCTCTGCATTACGTTCATCGAAACGAATTGTAACGTCACCACCATCTTTACCTAATAGGTTTTTCAGCAGGTTTGCGGGTTTCTTAGGTAAGATAAAGGCAGCCTGCTGCTCACTCTTTATAGTGAAAACCTTGTTACGGACAAGTTTATGACCATCAGATGCCACTACGACGAGGAAGTCGGGTGTGAGATCGAAGTAGATACCATTCATCACAGGGCGCAATTCGTCTTGAGCTGTAGCAAAAATAGTACGGTTAATGTTTTCTGCCAAAATCGCATTGGGGACGACAATCGTATTCGCAAAGTCGTTTACAGACTGAGGCATCGGAAATTCATCTGCATTTTCGATGGGCAGTGAGAACAAGCCGTTCTGATATGAAATCTTCACAATGTTCTGCTCCTGATTAACGTCAAAGGTGATAGGCTGCTCTGAGAAACCTTTGACAGCTTCAAGAAGATTGCGGCTATCAATGGCAAAACGACAGGCACCGTCGCTTTCTGTCAATTCGAGCTGAGTCTTCATAATGTTTTCGCTGTCGGATGCTGTCAGTCGGAGAACATTGTCATTGATTTCAAAAACGAAATCACCAAGGATGGGGAGAGCGTTTTTACTGTTGATCACTCTCGAAAGAGCAGTGAGCTTAGAGCTCAGTGCGGAACTAGATAATGTAAATCGCATAGTTTTATAGCTTCTTGTTATATATTACATATTTAATTATTGAGCACAAAATTACAAAAAAACGTTGTAATCAACAAAATTTTCTGCAGAAAATGAAGTTTTTCAAACTATTTTTAGTAATTTCGCCACGTGAAAACGAAAAATTCAACAAAATAGAACATTTAATTATGGAATTAACAGGTAAAATTATTGCCGTACTTCCGGCAAACAGTGGTGTATCTAATCGTACTGGAAATCCTTGGATGTCTCAGGAATATGTGATAGAGGTTCCGGGACAGTATCCGCGTAAATGTGTTTTTCGCATTTTTGGCGAAGATCGTATCAAGCAGTTTAATATTCAACAAGGAGAAGACGTTACTGTACAGTTTGATATTGATGCCCATGAATATAATGGACGTTGGTTTAATGAGATTCGTGCATATGGTGTTGTTCGTGGTCAGGTTAATCCTGTAGCAGCTGCACCTGGAGCAACACCATTCCCACCAGCAAATGGCGCTACAGCGCCGTTCCCGCCAGCACAGGAACCTGCAGCTGAAGGCTCTGCTGATGATCTGCCTTTCTAAAATGAACTAAATAAAAGTTGTATAAGGAGAATTTTGAGACTGTTCCAATTTTAGGAATAGTCTCTTTTTAAATATAAAAGGTTAGGGCTATACATTTTTTTATTTATCATAATGCTGATTCAGATATTATTTGTATTTAGGCTTTTATTTACCATTGGTCACGATCATTTAAAACTTTGAATTTTGCGCGTAGTTGTACAAGTGATTCCAAATTTAATAAAAACGAAATGCTTGATTCTTCATCAGGCGGACAACTGGCAAGTGTTTTTCCTATTGGACTGATAATAGAACTTTGACCACGATAATGGCAATAATTGTCATCGCCAATTCGATTACATGCCACAACAAAAGCCTGATTTTCAATAGCTCTGGCTCTTGTTAGTATCTGCCATGCATTTTGGCGAGATTCAGGCCAGTTGGCTACACAGATAATCATATCGTATTTTAGGTTATCTGCATAACGGCTCCATAATGGAAAACGTAAATCATAGCAAGTTAAAAGCAAAATACGAAATCCCATATATTCTATGATTGTATGCTCCCCTCCAGGCTTATAAAATTGGTCTTCATGACCATAACGGAATAAATGGTGTTTATCATAATATGAAACCATTCCTTTCCTCCCATCTATGAAATAAAGACGATTTCTATAAATCTCGTTTTCTGAAATTGCAAGACTTCCACAGATAGCGATTTGATAGTTGTCTGCAGTCTCTTTCATCCATGATAATGCTTTACATGTTGATTCCTCTTCAGCTATTCCTATCGGTTCGGTTGCAAATCCTGTAGACCACATCTCAGGTAATACATATAAATCACTGTCATGAGTCTTGGACATCAGTCGTTCTGCTCTTTTGATATTTTCATCTGGGTTCGCCCAAACACTATTCATTTGTAAAACGGTTACCTTCATCGGATATAAAAATCTTGTGTTAATTGTTGATACCAATGTGTCCTTACATTTGGAGCTTCTTCAATAACTCCTTCTTCTATAAATATTTTATCTACAGGATGTTTTAAAAATTCAATCAACAGACGCTTTGGATCTTTTCGAGGCGTTGTGCGTATTTGGCAAACACGCGAAATAAAGAATCCTTCCAAAATTGCTTCAGCCTCTAACGCAGACCGGCATTCCGTTGATATAACTAAAGAAAAGACACCATGTGGATTCAGCAGTCTGTTGGCTGCATGCATGAGTTCTTCATAAGTCAAACTGACAGTATGCCTTGCCAATGTGCGTTGATGATCCGGACAAGTCAAAGCTTTTACAAAATATGGTGGATTAGTGACAATAGCGTCAAAACCTTTCTCGTCGTTATAATATAGGATATTTTCTTTACTAATTCCAATTCTGTCTGCAAATGGTGAGGCTTTTATATTTTCTTGAGCTTGACTAATAGCATCTGAATCAATATCTATTCCTACTACAGATGCTTCAGGAAAACGTTGAGCCATCATTAAAGCGATGAGTCCTGTACCTGTTCCAATGTCAAGGATCCGTGCAGATGCTATAGGCACTTGTGCCCATGCACCCAATAAGGTGCCATCGGTGCCAACCTTCATCGCGCAATGCTGCTGATGAATGGTAAACTGTTTGAACTGAAAGTAATCATTTGCCATAAATTCGCTACAAAGGTAGTATAAAAAATCGATTATTCCATTGAAAAAGCAAATTATTTGTTAATTCTTTATTCTTCATTCGTATTTCTTATTTATTATTAGTAACTTTGCACCTGTTTTTTAAGAAAGAACTAATTTTGATATATGAGTAAAAAGAATAAGAATTCAACATTTCAGATGATAGCCGATATAGAAGGTGATATTAAAGATATTTTTGATATCAATGTTCCTGGCAATGTCTCTATCCTGCCAGTACGAAATATGGTGTTGTTTCCGGGAGTGGTCTCCCCTATCCTAATTGGCAGGGATTCCAGTAAGATTGTGATCCAGAAAGCAGAGAAGAAAGATGAATTGCTTGGTGTCGTTTGCCAACGAGATCCCGATGTGAATCTTCCTTTGCAAGATGACTTGTATAAGACTGGTGTTTATGTCAAGGTCATGAAATTGTTATCTCTTCCTAATGGAAATATTACAGCTATTGTGCAGTGTCATAGTAGACTGCGACTAAATCAGCTCACCCAGACCACACCATACCTCGCAGGTGATGTGGAACCATTGACAGATCTTGATCCGGAAAAGAGAGACCGTGAATTCAAGACAGCGATGGAAGATCTTCGTGATCTTGTTGATGAATATGTTGGCGTGTGTGAAGATATACCCGATGAAGCAACATATGCTGTCAAGAATATCACAAATGATATTATGGCTCTGAATTTCATCTGCTCGAATATGCCTTTCCCTGTAAAGGAGAAAATCAAGCTTTTGGAGATGGACTCTGTCAAAGAGCGGCTTTTCAATGTGATGAAAATTATTAATCGCGAGATTAATCTTCAGAACCTAAAGACCGATATCCGTAACAAGACGCGTGAGGACATTGATGAACAGCAGCGTAACTATTTCCTGCAGCAACAGATTAAGAACATGCAGGCTGAAATGGGTAACGAGTCATCGCCAGAGAAGTATGAACTGATAAAGAAAGCTGAAGGTAAGAAATGGCCTGAGGAGATTGGTAAGACATTTTTTAAGGAAGCTGACAAACTCGACAACCTGAATCCCCAAAGTCCAGAGTTCAATGTGTTACTAAATTACCTCCAGACGCTCGTCAGTCTGCCGTGGGGTGAATATACTGCCGACGATCTTGACTTGAAGCGTGCCCAGAAGATTTTGGATCAAGATCACTATGGTATGGAGAAGGTAAAAGAACGTATCCTTGAATATATGGCAGTGCTTGCCTTGCGTGGCGACCTGAAGAGTCCGATACTTTGTCTGTATGGTCCTCCGGGTGTTGGTAAAACTTCACTTGGCAAGTCGATTGCCTCTGCCATGAAACGTAAGTATGTGCGTGTGTCTCTGGGTGGACTTCATGATGAAGCTGAGATCCGTGGTCATCGCCGCACATATATTGGCGCAATGCCAGGACGAATAATCAAGTCTATCCAGAAAGCAGGTTCAAGTAATCCGGTATTCATCCTTGATGAGATAGACAAAGTGACACAGATGACCAACAATGGTGATCCGTCATCAGCTTTATTGGAAGTGCTTGATCCAGAACAGAACAATGCTTTCCATGATAACTATCTGGATGTAGATTATGACCTTTCAAAAGTATTGTTCATCGCTACGGCTAATAACCTGAGTACCATTCCTCGTCCCCTACTCGATCGTATGGAAATTATTGAGGTAAGCGGTTATATCACTGAAGAGAAAATAGAGATTGCCAAGCGCCATTTGATACCCCGCGAATTGGATAACACCGGGCAAAACACTAAGGGATTGAAACCTACATTCAATAAGGCTGCTATCGAGATGATCATTGAGCGCTATACTCGTGAAAGCGGTGTCCGTCAGTTAGAGAAACAGATCAACAAGGCTCTCCGTAAGATTGCTTATAAGCGTCAGATGGATGAAAATGCCGACTATAAGAAGATCACTCCTTCAGAAATTGAAGATTTGTTAGGCAAACCACCTTTTTATCGCGATATCTATCAGGGAAATGATTATGCAGGTGTAGTGACAGGATTAGCGTGGACCAGTGTCGGTGGAGAGATCCTCTTTATAGAAACCTCTCTGTCAAAAGGCAAGGGAAACAAACTCACTTTAACAGGCAACCTTGGTGACGTGATGAAGGAATCGGCTATTCTGGCACTTGAATATGTGAAGGCTCATGCTGACACATTGAATATCGACTATCGTATCTTTGACAACTGGAATATTCATATTCATGTGCCTGAAGGTGCTACCCCCAAGGACGGTCCTTCTGCCGGTATTACGATAGCTACTTCTATTGCTTCTGCCCTTACCCAGCGCAAAGTAAGAAAGAATACGGCAATGACAGGTGAGATTACTCTTCGTGGTAAAGTGCTGCCTGTAGGTGGTATTAAGGAGAAGATTCTGGCAGCCAAGCGTGCCGGTATTACTGATATTGTCATGTGTTGCGAGAATGAAAAAGATATTCTCGAGATACCCGATATGTATTTAAAGGGAGTCAATTTCCATTATGTAGAGAATGTTCAGGATGTGTGGAATTTCGCTTTGACCGACGAGATTGTTAAGAATCCTTTGGACTTTACCATCAAGGAAGATGAAAAGAAAGACGAGACGAAATGATATTTGAACTGCAACATACAGATTCTGCCAGTGATGCTCGCGCTGGGGTTATCACTACCGATCACGGACAGATTCAAACACCAATCTTTATGCCCGTCGGAACGGCAGGCAGTGTAAAAGGTGTACATTTTTCAGAATTACGTGATCAGGTCAAGGCGCAGATTATTTTAGGTAACACTTATCACCTATATCTCAGACCTGGTTTGGATATTCTCCGGAAAGCTGGTGGTCTGCATCAATTTAATACATGGGATCGTCCTATTCTTACCGATTCAGGTGGTTTCCAGGTCTTCTCGCTTACAGGAATTCGAAAGCTCCGTGAGGAAGGTTGTGAGTTTCGTAGTCATATTGATGGATCCAAGCATATTTTCACTCCTGAAAATGTGATGGATACTGAACGGGTTATCGGTGCAGATATCATGATGGCACTCGACGAATGTCCACCAGGACAGAGTGATTATCAGTATGCAAAGAATTCATTAGGACTCACCCAGCGATGGTTAGAACGCTGCGTGAAACGCTTTAATGAGACAGAGCCCTTGTATGGCTATAGCCAAACGTTATTCCCCATTGTGCAGGGGTGTACCTATAAAGATTTGCGTCAGGATGCTGCCAAACACGTCTGCGATGTGCTCAGCCGTCTTAATGATGGTGGTGGCGCATCTATTGGTGGTTTGGCTGTGGGTGAACCTACAGAAGTGATGTATGAGATGATTGAAGTGGTGAATGCTATTCTTCCTAAGGACCGTCCCCGCTATCTGATGGGGGTTGGTACCCCTCAGAATATCCTCGAAGCCATCGAGCGCGGTGTCGACATGTTTGATTGTGTGATGCCGACCCGTAACGGTCGTAATGCTATGCTTTTCACATATGAAGGTACGATGAACATGCGTAACAAGAAATGGGAAGACGATTTCTCACCCATTGATCCTGATGGCTGTTATATCGATCGGCTTCACACGAAAGCATACCTTCATCATCTCTTTAAAGCTCAGGAGTTACTCGCCATGCAGATTGCATCCATTCATAATTTGGCTTTCTACTTGCGACTGGTTACTGATGCACGTCAGCATATTATTACTGGCGACTTTGTGCAATGGAAACGTAGTGTCATTGATCAATTAGGACGACGTAGATGAAAATAACAGGCATAAAACGGCATATTGCTCGATGCTGGCAACTTTTACGACAACTGGCGGGGAAAATCAACAAGATTAATCCTGCTAGATTCATGACGCGTCTCGACCGTTATATCATGGCAAAGTTTATAGGAACCTATATCTATTCGATAATTCTTATTATCTCTATTGCCATTGTCTTTGACGTAAACGAAAACCTTTCTAAATTTGCCACATATGGTGCACCGCTGAAGGCCATCGTATTCGACTATTATGCGAATTTCGTGCCTTATTTCTCAAATCTGTTCTCGCCTCTTTTCGTTTTTATTGCTGTTATCTTCTTTACTTCAAAGTTGGCTGGTAACAGCGAAATTATCGCAATGTTGGCTGCAGGTGTGAGTTTCAAGCGACTCATGAAGCCCTATATGATCTCTGCTGCACTGATAGCCATTGTGAATTTCTACCTTATTTCCAATGTGATACCTCATGGTACGGTGATTCGTCAAGAGTTCGAAGCGAAATACAAAAACTCAAAACGAACCACCTCAGCATCAAATGTTCAGTTGATGGTGGGCCCCGGAATTATAGCCTATATTCAGAGTTACGATAACCGTTCAAAGACTGGATATGGTTTCTCATTAGATAAATTTGAAAACAAAAAGCTAGTCAGTCACATGACAGCTTCAACCATCCGTTATGATTCTATCAGCGATACTCGTTATCACTGGAAGGCTAACAACTATAAAATCAGAAAGTTGAAAGGGCTTCGTGAAGAGATTACTACTGGTGCTATGATTGATACTTTGATACAGATGGAACCGATGGATCTTGTCTTCTCTAAAGGTCAGCAGGAGACGCTTACTTCTGCAGAACTCAGACAATATATCTCCAAGCAGACAGAACGCGGATCCGGTAATGTGGTGCAGTATGAAGTTGAATACCATAAACGTATTGCAACTTCTTTCGCATCTTTCATTCTGACCATTATCGGTGTTAGTCTATCCAGTCGTAAGCGTAAGGGTGGTATGGGTCTTTACCTGGGTATTGGTCTGGCTCTCTCGTTCTCTTATATTCTGTTACAGACGGTTAGTTCCACCTTTGCTATTAATGCGGATACCCCGCCGGTACTGGCAGCGTGGATACCAAATATTATTTATACTGTAATAGCATATTTCTGTTATCGACAAGCACCAAATTAGAATTGAGAATTGTGTATTTTTAAAGAATTGAAAAGTGAAATTTGACGAAACATATTTGAACGACAATATCCTTGATGCACTCTATGATATGCACTTTGAGGATATGACGCCTATTCAGGAGCGTTGTATACCAGAGATTCTGGATGGTTACGATGTGTTGGGTGTTGCCCAGACAGGTACGGGAAAAACAGCGGCTTATCTGTTGCCAATACTTTCTCTGCTCGACGATGGTGGTTATCCAAAAGATACCATCAACTGTATCATTATGTCACCTACCCGAGAATTAGCCCAACAAATAGATCAGGCTATGCAAGGCTTTGGCTACTACCTTGATGGTGTGAGTAGTGTAGCTGTTTATGGTGGAAATGATGCCGGGCGCTATGATCAGGAATTGCGAGGCATGCGTCTTGGTGCCGATGTGCTTATCGCCACACCAGGCCGTTTGTTGAGTCATCTGAAAGTTGGTAATCTTGACCTAAGTCGTTGCTCTTTCTTTGTACTCGATGAGGCTGATCGTATGCTCGATATGGGCTTTATCGACGATATCATGAAATTGGTACAGGAACTGCCTGAGAGTTGTCAGCGCATTATGTTTTCAGCTACGATGCCAAAGAAGATCCGTGAGTTGGCGGTTCAGTTACTTCACGATCCTGTTGAAGTAAAGATTGCAGTATCTAAGCCCGCAGAGAAGATCAGGCAGAGTGCTTATGTCTGCTATGATCCACAGAAACTGAAAATTATTAATCATATCTTCAAACAGGGTGACTTGAAACGTGTGATCATTTTCTCTGGTAAGAAAGAACGTGTGAAAGAAATTAACCGCAGTCTGAAGTCCATGAAAATCAATTGTGACCAGATGCATAGTGATTTGTCTCAGCAAGAACGTGATGAGGTGATGTATCGTTTTAAGGCTGGTCAGACAGATGTTCTTGTAGCTACTGATATTGTGGCACGTGGTATTGATATTGATGATATCCGTACTGTTATCAACTATGATGTCCCCCATGATGCTGAGGATTATGTACACCGAATAGGCCGTACAGCACGAGCTGATCGTGATGGTGTTGCCATTACCTTTGTCAGTGAGGCTGATATCTACCGTTTCCAACAGATTGAGCATTTCCTGGGAAAAGAGGTAGAGAAAAAAGCCTTGCCCGATGAATTGGGTGAAGGACCCGCGTATACCAAGCGCGAGAAAAAACGTTCCGATACTCGTCGTCGTGGTCGCTGGCACAGTAAAGGGGATGGTCGGAACAATCAGAAATCTAAGGGGAAGAAGCGTCATCATCCTAAGAAAGATAGTTCAACCTCAAATGTTTAATCTTTAATTTCCTATTTTTAATGTTCACAGCTCCTATCTGCAAGATTAATCTCGGACTTAATGTCGTAGAGAAACGCCCTGATGGTTATCACAACCTTGAGACCGTCTTCTATCCAGTACCTATTTGTGATGGATTAGAAGTTTTTCCGATGGATTCGCAGTTTCCTTCTGAAGTTGATTGTGATCTTAAAGTCACCAATCTCCATATTGAGGGAGATGAGCAAAAGAATCTTGTGGTTAGAGCCTATCATCTTTTGAAGCAGGACTTCCCTACTCTGCCGCGTATTCACGTACATCTCTATAAAGGTATTCCCACACAAGCTGGCATGGGAGGCGGTTCCAGCGACTGTGGCTTTATGATTACCTTGCTAAATCGCCAGTTCAACCTAGGACTTTCTGAACAACAGATGATTGATTATGCTGCAAAATTAGGTGCAGACTGTGCTTTCTTCATTGTCAACCGTCCTGTCTATGCGGAAGGTATTGGTGAAAAGATGCAAAATGTAGATATAGACCTTAAAGGTTGGTATCTGGCCATTGTTCGTCCTGCTATTCCAGTCTCAACAAAAGATGCATTCTCCCTTATAACACCAGGTCATCCTGCGCACAACTGTCGTGATATTGTGAAGCAGCCTGTTGAAACGTGGCGTGGCTTACTTACCAACGACTTTGAGAAAAGTGTCTTTGCCATCCATCCAGAGATAGGTGCCATTAAGGATCACCTATATGAAATGGGGGCTGCCTATGCAGCCATGTCTGGTTCGGGCAGTAGTTTGTTTGGGTTGTTCCGTTCACCTGTAGATCTCAGTGTCTTTAATACCGAAGGCACTTTCAAGACCTGCATCTCATTGTGACGTGAAAGAAATGGACCTCGATTCACATCGAAGTCCATTCACAACACAAACACAAAATCGGTTCTTTCGAACCGTTTTTTTATTGGATACCGTCCTTACGGAGTTTCTCTTGCCATTTCCAGGCACTCTTCAGCACCTCTTCTGTAGGTGTCTCAGCCTTCCAGCCCAATACCTTGTTGGCTTTGTCAACATTACCCCATACCTGCTCGATATCACCTTCACGACGTGGTGCGAACTCCCAGTTCACCTTCACGCCTGTAGCTTTCTCAAAACCTTGCACGACCTCTAAAGTTGAAAGGCCCTTACCAGTTCCGATATTGAACACTTCAACAGCTTCAGTCTCAGGCTTATCAAGTACACGCTCCATAGCCTTTACATGGGCCTTAGCCAAATCTACCACATAGATATAGTCGCGGATGCAGGTCTTGTCTGGCGTATTATAGTCATGTCCGAAAATCTTCAGCTGTTGACGGATGCCCATGGCTGTCTGTGTCACAAACGGAATTAGATTCATGGGGACACCATTGGGTAACTCGCCAATCAGTGCTGTAGGATGTGCACCAATAGGATTGAAATAGCGCAAGATAATGCTTTTGATGGGCGCGCCGGAATGGATATAGTCCTGAATAATTTCCTCGTTGATCTGCTTGGTATTACCATAAGGACTCATTGCTTTCTGAATAGGAGCATCTTCTGTTACTGGCAGATATTCCTTTGAAGGCTGACCATATACCGTGCAACTTGAAGAGAAGATGATTCCCTTCACGTCATATTTAGGCATCAGCTCCAACAGATTAATCAGACTCATCAGATTGTTACGATAATACATCAAAGGTTTTTCAACGCTTTCTCCAACAGCCTTAGAGGCGGCAAAATGAATGATACCCTCAATCTTAGGATATTTTTTAAAGATGCCTTCAAGAGCGTTGAAATCGCAACAATCAACCTTCTCGAATGCAGGACGTTTGCCCGTAATCTTCTCAATGCCATCAAGCACATTCTCATTTGAGTTTGAGAGATTATCGATGATAACCACCTCATAACCTGCTTCTTGTAGTTCAACTGTTGTATGGCTTCCGATAAAACCAGTACCACCAGTTACCAAAATAGTTTGTTTCATACGTTTGTATTTTTTTAATGTTACAATATTATATATTCTTATGAGTTTATCAGAGCTATCTGCAGAACTTGTGTAGTCTGTCCTGTTACTCTGAATCTATTGTCTATCCGTTTCCCTATGAGCCAGACAATCTGTCCTTCACAATCTGTAATAACCATCTGGTTCCGTTTTTCCAATAGCGAGCATTTGATGTTTGTCAGAAAATCGCTTACAAGTTTCTTACCTTTCATTCCATAAGGGATAAATGAGTCCCCATTTTCAATGAGTCTTATCATTAGCGGGTATTTCACTTTTGCTTTATCTATTGTTATACAATTGTTTGATTTTAAGATAAATATATTGTCGCAATCCTTAATGTCTATACAATAGCAGGCATTGATACGATAACGCCCAGCTTCAGGAATTCTCAGCGGTTTCATCGGCATTTTATGTGGTGCCAATACCAAATGCTCTCTATCTATAAGAAGCATATAGTCTGCTGTCTCAAAGGTTCTTCCTGGTAAACCATCCACGTGAATAGCCACCTGCTCCACTTGTGTACTGTTGAATCCTTTCTCTGCCAACCATTCATGCAAAAACAATTCTGGTGATGGTAATTGTTTTAAATCCATAATGGATACAGTCTCGGCCTGCTGCTGAGGATTGCACTTGACGAGCTCTTCCTTCTGTTGAGCTATAGCTGCCTTAACCACCTTCTCTGCCTCTTGAAGAAACTGGGCGCTTTTACCGATATTCTCTGAAACATGAGGATTTATCTGTTCAAGTAAAGGCAACACATTCAGGCGTATTTTGTTTCTGAGGACATTATCAACGAGATTTGTAGAATCCACCACATAACGTTGTCCGATGGAATGGAGATAATCTTCAATCTCTTGGCGACTTACACATAGTAATGGTCTTACAATCTTGTCATGCAAAGCTCGGATGCCAGTCAATCCGTGAATACCACTACCTCTCATCAGGTTCATGATTAATGTCTCTACTGCATCGTCACGATGATGAGCTACACATACATTTTCAGCACCTAAGTCCTCTATGAGTTGGTAGAAATAGCCATAGCGTAAGTTTCTCGCTGCCATTTCAATACTTACTTGATGTAAGTTCGCGTATTCTTTTGTATCAAAGTGAATTAAGTGAAGTGGAATATTCTCTTTTGTGCAGAGAACCTTAACGAATTCTTCATCTCGGTTGCTCTCCTCACCTCTTAAATGAAAATTGCAATGAGCTGCTTCAATCCGATAGCCCAGGTCCTTCAGTATCAGTAGTAACGCCACACTATCGGCTCCACCGCTCAGTGCCACAAGATGTAACCCCTCGTGACTCAGAAGACCATGCTTCCCGATGAAATCAGCAACTTTCTTTTTCACTTTCTATTCTACATAAAGAACAAGTCCCTTCAGATATTCACCTTCTGGGTGATAGATATTAATAGGATGATCAGCAGGCTGGTGCAATTGGTGCAGAATCCTTACCTTTCTACCGGCTTGTGCAGCTGCTGTAAACACTGCATTCCGGAAATGATCCTTTGTTACTACTTGCGAACAGCTGAATGTAAAGAGAATACCGCCTGGCTGGATCTTTTGGAAAGCTTTGTTGTTCAGGCGAGTATATCCTTTCAAGGCATTATGCAGTGCTCCACGATGCTTGGCAAAGGCTGGCGGATCCAAAATAATCAGGTCGTATTGATCACCGGCCTGCTCCAGATATTTGAAGGCATCTTCGCAAAAAGCCTGATGACGTTGGTCACCTGGGAAATTCAGTTCCACATTACGATTTGTCAGTTCTATAGCCTTGGCACTACTATCGACCGAATGTACGAGTTCCGCACCGCCACGCATGGCATAAAAAGAAAAACCACCAGTATAGCAGAACATATTCAGCACTTTCTTGCCTTTGGCAAACCGCTCTAACATGGAACGGTTTTCGCGCTGATCAACGAAGAATCCGGTTTTCTGACCACGTAACCAATCTACATAGAACTTTAACCCGTTTTCTACAGCCACATTATCTTCTGAGCCGCCATAGAGGAACCCATTTTCCATGTCATCCATAAACGGCAGCGTAGTCTCGCTTTTATAATATATATTCTCAAGTCTTCCTCCCATAACCTTTACCAGCTGGACGGCAATGGCTTTACGACATACATGCATACCGATGCTATGAGCCTGCATCACAGCCGTCTTGCCATAGACATCAATTACTAGTCCAGGGAGCATATCGCCTTCACCATGCACAAGACGATAGGTGTTATTTTGGGGATTGTCAGCTATGCCGATAGCTTGCCTCATCTTCAATGCTGACGACAGACGTGAAGCCCAAAACTCATCATCAATGGGCACATCACGGAATGTCAGCACCCTGACGGCAATCGATCCTGCCTGAAAGTGCCCTGTTGCGATAAAATCGCCGTTATTGGTCAACACACGCACAGTCTCCCCTTCTTCAATGCCTTGGTCTGCATGCTGGATAGCACCTGAGAACACCCAGGGATGGAAACGCAACAGACTTTCTTCTTTACCGTGTTTCAGATATATTTGTTTCATCATGTTCTTGTTTTATCTCTTCTCTGACTACCAGTTCGTAATCTCCAGTTGCCTTCAGTCTTAACACTTCTTCATAGATTTGGATACATGCCCAAGCGTCAATAGCTGCGTAGATCATCTGGGTCTCCTTCAGATTATCCCTTTCCCAATTCGACAATCGGTCAGCTTTACTGATACGCTCACCAAACAAATTGGCGTAAATCTTCACCAAGCTTTGATCCTCAATACCAATTTCTCTCACCATGTCCTGCAGATCAACAAAGGTGCCAGGTATAAACTCACCAACTTCCCTCAGTGACAGCAGGTCGTTCTTCCATGCAAGTCCCACCTTTGTCACCGTCTTATCTCCTAATAGCTTCATGATAGGCGGACACATGCCAATATGGTTCAAGCGGAACAGAAAACATATCGACTTGTTCGCCACCTGAAGCAACGAGCATTTGAAATGCCTTCCTTTAGTGAATGACGGACGTGTCTCAGTATCCAGACCAAGAACAGACTGTGACAACAGATAGTCCACCGCCGCCTCCGCTTCATCAGGTGTGTTGATGACGACTATTTTACCATGGTATACAACTCTTTTAAGGGTCGCAACCGTAGGCTTATCGAACTTATTATAAATCAACTTTTTCATTTCTTGGTGCAAAATTACAAAAAAATCGCTATTTTTTTGATGAAATCTAAGTTTTTTCAACTAATTTTGCAACGAAAAAAGTGAAATCAGACAAATATGGCTAAGAAAAAGAATGAATCTAAGTCAAAAAGAGGCTTTAACCTGACAAGTATTCTAGAAATCAAGGATATGTTACACAACGAGAAACTGAACTTTGTGCTTGGTTGTATTCTCGTATGTGTAGCCATCTATCTTATTTTAGCTTTCATCTCCTATTTTTCAACAGGAGCAGCAGATCAGAGCCTGATAGAAGATCCTCGTGACGGTGAGGTGATGAATGCCCATCATGAGTTTAGTAATACTTGTGGTAGCATTGGCGCCTACGCTTCTTGGTATTTCATCAAGCGTTGTTTTGGCTTGCCTGCTTTCCTCATCCCTGTATTCATTCTTTTGTTAGGAACTAATCTTATACGTGCTTTCAAGGTTAACTTGCTTAAGTGGTTCTTGTCACTTATGATTCTCATGATTTGGGCTTCTGTTGCTCTGGCTAAGTTCCTGGCTCCATTCCTGACGGAAGCCTGCTTTAACCCTGGTGGCGATCATGGTGCCTATATTTGTCAATACATCGAGAATCTGTTAGGAGCCCCAGGTTTGACAGCCATTCTCGTCCTTAGTGCTATTGCCTTCCTTACTTATATCAGTGCAGAGACTATTTTCTTTGTTCGAAAGATATTAAATCCCACCAGGTTTATCGATAAAGTAAAGTTTAAGATTACCAACAACGACCCTGATGAAAAGGCAGATTCTTATGAGCAGCAGATTGTTGACGAGTCAGAGTCCGAAGAGGAAACGTTAGTCTTCGATGATCCAGCCCCGCAGAGTGTGGAGTTCCGCCCTGATGGAAACACTGTTGTAATAGATCAGGTTTATCAGCATGAGCCAGAAAAGTCTGCTGTTCCAGAAACACCGATTTCTCCTGCAGCTGCCGACGAGGTGGGCATGGAAATTGAGGTGGCTCAGGGTGATGCTGCAGCCGATAATGTTACTGTTGCTCCAGCCCTTGAGAATCTCGAGCCCTATGATCCCAAGCGTGATCTTGAGAATTACAAATATCCTACGCTCGACTTGTTGAAGAAATACGATAACGATGGTAAGCCTTATATTGATATGGCTGAGCAGAATGCCAACAAGAACCGTATCGTGGAAGTACTGCGTACCTTTGGTGTGGAAATCTCCAGCATCAAGGCCACTGTTGGTCCTACTATCACGCTTTACGAGATAACACTTGCAGCAGGTGTTCGTATCTCTAAGATCCGTTCACTCGAAGATGACATCGCTCTGTCGCTATCTGCCCTCGGTATTCGTATCATCGCACCTATTCCTGGTAAGGGTACCGTTGGTATAGAGGTCCCCAATGCCAAACCTAGTGTGGTATCGATGGAATCAATCCTCAACTCCAAGAAATTCCAGGAGACAACGATGGAATTGCCCTGTGCAATGGGTAAGACCATCACCAACGAGGTGTTTATGTTCGACCTGGCCAAGGCACCTCACCTCCTTGTAGCTGGTGCTACAGGTCAGGGTAAGTCTGTCGGTCTGAATGCCATTCTTACCTCACTTCTCTACAAGAAGCATCCTGCAGAAATGAAGATTGTGCTCGTCGATCCAAAGATGGTTGAGTTTAGTGTCTATAAGACGATTGAGCGCCATTTCCTTGCTGCCCTTCCTGAGGAAGTTGACAGCCCAATCATCACCGATACTACTAAAGTGGTGCGTACGCTGAATTCACTCTGTGTAGAGATGGATGCTCGTTACGAGTTGCTGATGGCTGCTGGCGAACGAAACATCAAGGACTACAATAAGAAGTTTAAGGAGCGTAAACTTAACCCGGAGAAGGGGCATCGTTATATGCCTTATATCGTAGTGGTTATTGATGAGTATGGTGACCTGATTATGACAGCGGGTAAGGAGATAGAGTTGCCTATCGCCCGTATAGCCCAGAAGGCTCGTGCCGTGGGTATCCACATGATTATTGCTACCCAGCGTCCTACCACGAATATCATCACAGGTACCATCAAGGCCAACTTCCCAGGACGTATCGCCTTTAAGGTGAGTCAGGGTATTGACTCGAAGACCATTCTCGATCGTATGGGTGCCAACCAGCTTATTGGTCGTGGTGATATGCTGTATCTGCAAGGTAATGATCCTATCCGTGTGCAGTGTGCTTTCGTTGATACTCCAGAAGTAGTTGATATCAATAAGTTCATTGCTTCACAGCAAGGCTACAGTGCACCTTACGAACTCCCAGAGCCTAAGATGGAAGAAAGTGAGATGGGTGGTGATGCAGCCGATGTTGATCTGACACACCTTGATCCGCTCTTTGAGGACGCAGCCCGTCTGATTGTCATCAATCAGAGTGGTTCCACCTCACTTATCCAACGTAAGTTCGCCATTGGCTACAACCGTGCAGGCCGTCTGATGGATCAGCTGGAGAAGGCTGGTGTGGTTGGCGCTGCCATGGGTAGTAAGCCTCGTGAGGTGTTGATTCAGGACGAAATGAGTTTGAATAACCTACTTGGTAATCTAAAATAAAAGGTAAAAAAGTAAAAGGGTAAAAAGAAAATGAAAAAGATTTGTATTCTGATTCTGACGGCACTTATCAGTACCGTCGCTACAGCTCAGACCGCAAAGAGTGTGCTTGATAAAGCTGCGGCACACATCACAGTCAAAGAAGGCGTGAAGGCCAACTTCAAGATGCAAGGTGGCATAGGTAACACAAGCGGCACCATCCTCATCAAGGGTAAAAAGTTCCATGCCACCACCCCACAGGCAATTGTATGGTTTGATGGCAAGACCATGTGGACTTATATGAAGAAAAATGAGGAGGTTAATGTGAGTAATCCCACAGAGGCTCAGTTGCAGGCTATCAACCCCTACAATTTCATCAACCTCTATAAGAATGGCTACAACAGTACCCTGAACAATACGGGTAACTCTTATGTGGTACATCTGACCACCACTGCCAAGGATCGCAAGATTAAGGAACTCTTTGTGACAATCGACAAGCAGAGCTATCGTCCCACTCAGGTAAAACTCCTACAGGGTAAGAGTTGGACTATCTTCGATATCACAGACCTTTCGAAGTCGAAGCTTGCCGACTCACAGTTCCGCTTTAATGCCAATGACTTCCCAAAGGCAGAGGTTATCGATCTGCGCTAATACGCATCCTATGATATGAACAGATTTCAGCTAT
The DNA here is from genome assembly GCA_902800595.1 of uncultured Prevotellaceae bacterium. Lineage (GTDB taxonomy): Bacteria > Bacteroidota > Bacteroidia > Bacteroidales > Bacteroidaceae > Prevotella. Next base: position 50,677 of record CADCFA010000006.1, read on the forward strand.
ATCGGCTTCTGCGCGCAAACAATCGTCTCAGTATGCGACGCAGTCCGCTGTTCGAACAGAGCAAATGGGCGAAGGCACTTATCTTCTTCGGAGGAGCGGTCTTCGCCCTTTACCTTATTATATATGGTATTCTCATCGCTATGACAGCTGATGGTTATGCTGGTGTGATGGTGTCGATGATGCCTGTTATTCTGATACTCGACTATCTGTTACGCTTCGTATTCCAGACAACGCCAGGTGTGATGGTGAAACCCTATATTTTGCAACCGATATCGCGCTATACAGCCATAGAATGCTTCCTTCTCTCCTCCCATTTCAGTGGTTTCAATTTCCTTTGGTTGGCCATGTTCCTCCCCTATTCTATCATCATTCTGATAGCTGGGGCAGGTTTTGGTGCTGTGATGATAGAACTTGTCGGCTGTATCTTGTTCATCATGCTTAATAGCCAGATTTATCTTTTCTTCCGCACACTCATCAATCGCAATGTACTTTGGTTTCTGCCCTCTGTCGTACTCTACGCATTGCCCTTCTGGTCATTACTGATGTCCGACAAGCATGCTTTCTCGAAGGCACTGGATCTTTATGCTGATTTTGGAAGAAGTGCTTGGCTGCTGCCTGTTCTGATAACAGTTCTCGTGTTGCTCTTTTTCATTAACCGATATTTCCAGTTTAAGTATGTCTATGAGGAAATCTCCAAGAAGAAAGAGCGCTCTCTGAAACATATCTCGCAGTTCGGTTTCCTCAACCGTTTTGGTCTGATTGGTGAATACCTGAAGATAGAGTTAAAGTCGAACATGCGCAATCGTGCTATGCGAAGTCGTTGCATCATGAGTCTTTCAATGATTATCATTTTCTCTTCGCTTACGGCCTATACTAATATCTATAACAGCACGTTTATGACCAATTTCTGGTGTATTTACTGCTTTGCGCTCTTCAGTGTTACTTCACTTACCAAGTTCATGGGGCAGGAAGGCAACTATATCGATTTACTGATGGTACATGAGGAGAATATCATTGCGTTGCTCAGAGCTAAATTCTGGTTCTATACCCTTGCGTTGCTCATCCCCTTCCTCATTATGTTGCCAGCTGTCTTTACAGGCAAGTTCACGTGGCTCATGATGCTGGCTTATATGAGTCTGACGGCAGGTCTTGTGCATTTCATCATCTTTCAGTTGGCAGTCTATAACAAGCAGACTATTCCTTTGCAGCTGAAGGTTACCAATGGTTCCAATTTCGAGAACGGATGGCAGCTGGTCATCGAGATGGTGGCTCTCTGTTCGCCTGGCATCATTGTCAGCACAGGCTTCGCTTTGGTAGGCGAAACAGCTACTTATGTCTTCATGATTCTGCTTGGTTTGATATTTGTTGTTGGTCATCCTTGGTGGATTCGCAACATCTATCAGCGCATGATGCAACGGCGTTATGAGAACCTTGAAGGCTTCCGTAGTACCCGCCAATGACATGAAACATCTCAATCTATAACTTTTTTGAAAGAATTTCCATAAAAAGTTTGGTGGTTTCAGAAAAAGTGCGTACCTTTGCACCCGCAAAAAAGAAAGATGCACCCGTAGCTCAGTTGGTAGAGCACCTGACTCTTAATCAGGGTGTCCAGAGTTCGAGCCTCTGCGGGTGTACTTTTTTATGCTTTGCACCCGTAGCTCAGTTGGTAGAGCACCTGACTCTTAATCAGGGTGTCCAGAGTTCGAGCCTCTGCGGGTGTACATCCTTGAAAGGTTTGCCGATATGGCTCAGTTGGTAGAGCAACGCATTCGTAATGCGTAGGTCCCCGGTTCGAGTCCGGGTATCGGCTCTAACATTTTTCCTCTACTTGTTTACATGCGGAATTAGCACATCGGTAGTGCACGGGCTTCCCAAGCCTGGGAGGCGGGTTCGATTCCCGTATTCCGCTCTTCTTTTATCTCAGACGGATAGGATCTCCCACTTTGATCTGATAATCATCACTCAGCTTATTCAACTTATACAGCGACTTCAGACGAATGCCGTATTTCTGTGCGATGGTGTACATCGACTCGCCCGGACGCACATAGTGACGGTAGCCCTTGTAATCCTTCGGTGCTTTCTTCTGTTTCTTCTTCAGCCAGATAATCTCACCTTCATCAAGCTCGTCACGCTTGTCGCGCTCATTATATTTTGCCAGCTTCCTGTAGCTGATACCTATCTCCTGAGCAAGCGTCTTGAAAGTGTCACCCCTTCTGGCAATGATATAGTAGTTCTTGTTGAAGATCTTAATCACATGCAGATCCTGTCCGTTTACAGGCTGGTCTTTTGTGTGCTCGATCATGAACTTATCATAGTGCTTCGCTTCGTCATACTCATAGAGTTTGTACAGCTGGATAATCTCTATCAGCTTATGGGCATACTGCGGATTGGTGGCATAGCCTGCAGCCTTCAGTCCCTTTGCCCATCCTTTATAGTCAGTCTTCTTCAGTGAAAACAGTTGTCTGTATCTCGGACTGTTCGCCAAGAACTTGGAATGGTCTTCATACGACTCATAGGCTGAGTCATAGGCACGGAAGCATTCGTTACGTTCATCATCATCGTGATAGGTCCTACGACCATTCCATCCATTACACTTGATGCCGAAGTGATTGTTACCCCTGACGGCCAGTTCACTTTTGCCGGCACCACTCTCAAACACACCTTGAGCCAGTGTAATCGAGGCAGGTATGTTGTAACGCTGCATCTGCTCGATGGCAATGTCCTTATATTGGTTGAAGTATTGCTGGTATGCCTGATTCCATCTGATCTGGCCCGAGGCCGTCAGGCACATGAAAAGTGCTATGGGGATAAAAAACTTCTTCATCTTTTTACATTTCTTGCTGCAAAATTACTGATATTTCCCGAATTATTCGTATTTTTGCGCAAAATAATAGCAATTTATGGAACAACTGGAAATAAAATCTGTTATTACGGCCTGTCAGCTTGAAGAACTTTCGCCTGCAGACCAGCATCTTGTGTCGTTAGCCATCGAGGCTACCCAGCGCAGTTATGCCCCCTACTCTCATTTTCATGTGGGTGCAGCCGTTCGTCTGGAGAATGGAGTTGAGGTCATTGGTTGCAATCAGGAGAATGCAGCCTACCCCTCAGGTCTTTGTGCCGAGCGTACGGCTCTTTTTGCCGCAGGTGCTCAGTATCCTGATGTGGCTGTTGAAACGTTGGCTATTGCAGCCCGTGGTACAGACGGCGAGCTGTTGTCAGAGCCATGCAGTCCCTGTGGCAGTTGCCGTCAGGTTATCATCGAGACAGAGACGCGTGCCAAACATCCCATCCGCATCCTGCTTTACGGTCGTCGCTGCATCTATATCATCGACGGCATCCGTCAGCTCATGCCCCTGATGTTCTCTGAGTTTTAATAGCAGCCTTTGCCTTTGGCTGGTGAATCGTCGTTGAGGTGGAAGTCATAATCCTGCTTCTCCTCATCGATTTTTACGAAATGTTCCTTACCCTCTATCTCGTCTGAAGGACTCTCCCAGATGATATTCTCGAAGCGTTCACCCTCTTCTACTGTTGTCCTGAGTAAGCTGTTCTCGAAGTAATAATCTACCTCATCACTGATCTGCTCACCCTCTATCTCATCGTCAGCATAGCCTGTAACGATTGTACCTTCACAGTAGAATCGCTTCAGTAGGTTCTCTGTCTCGTTCGCAAACCTTAAAGCCTTGCCTCTATTGGCATCAAACGGATAGAACTGGGCAATGGTGCAATAGCTGATATCTGCCATTCCACCGATGACAGCCAGACAGTCACCACCTGCATTTGTCAGTTGGCAATGGTCCAGCTTCACATTCGAGTTGACGGTCTTCACACCAGTACCTTGGGAATTATGAACCACGCAGTGTGTCATTGATAGTCTGTAATTGTTCTCGTCTAATTCAGCCTTATCCATCACGACACCTTCTATCGCATTCTTGATTACTGTCTCTACCAGTTCATTGTCTGTGGATGACGCATGGAAATGCACCCCATTCCACTGTCCGCTTATCCGATCGTAGGGCAGATAGTCGAACATTCGGTCCAGTCTGTCGCCTCTCAATTCACAGCCTTCTATCTTCAACGTGCCTTTCACTTCCAGCCCCGACTGATCGTGGAAGAAGAGCCGGGTGTTCTTCAGTGTCAGTGTAACGCCCTCTTTGACAGTCATGTCGCCATAGATTACCAGAGGCATCTCCGATTCAATCTCTGTGTCTTCATTTATCTCTGGATCGTAGAGCTTCTGTGCATCCCAGGCCCAGGCTCTTAACTTCACCGCCTGTTCCGTTCCGTTCTCCATAATGAACTGCAGATCCTCCTCCACCAGTTTGGGTTCCAGCTGATGGGTAGCCTGAGCCGTCAGTTCCACAAACACCAGAATACTGTCGTTACTTCTGATTTCAACGTTACTTGTCTGCGAGCCATTGGAGTTGTCCAGATAGATGCCGTCTACATTCACACGATAGCCCGTCTGGTTACCCTTTTTCAGTTTCACAGTAGCCAGACGCACACCGCTGTCATGTCTATTGTGTACCCAGAAGGCATACGTTGAAGAAGGAATACCGCTGAACACCGTATCCATCTTCAGTGTATCCATCTCGAAATCCAGGTGCATACCAGAGCCTGTCGAGAATTTCTCATCATCCTCGCAGGCCACCATCAGCAGCACACCTATCAGCACATAAAAAATCCGTTTCATCTTAGTGATAAAACGGATTCTTTTTCGATTTATTGCTTTTTACTTGAAGTATCTCTTCAGCAGTCCGGCAAAACCTGCACCATGACGGGCCTCGTCCTTAGCCATCTCATGCACAGTGTCGTGAATAGCGTCGAAGCCAGCCACCTTGGCGTTCTTGGCAATACGGAACTTATCCTCGCAAGCGCCAGCCTCTGCGGCAGCACGCTTCTCAAGATTGGTCTTGGTGTCCCAAACGCACTCACCCAGCAGCTCAGCAAACTTTGCAGCGTGCTCAGCCTCCTCGAAAGCATAGCGCTTGAAAGCCTCTGCAATCTCGGGATAACCCTCACGGTCAGCCTGACGGCTCATGGCCAGATACATTCCAACCTCACCGCACTCACCATTGAAGTGGTTACGCAGATCGTTAATCATCTCCTCTGATACACCCTCGGGCTTGCCGTCACCAATCTTGTGAACGGTAGCATAAGTAACCTCGCCATTGTCTTCCATCTCAGAGAACTTAGAGGCAGGAGCCTTACAGATGGGGCACTTCTCAGGAGCTGCATCGCCTTCATAGATATATCCACAAACGGCGCAAATAAACTTTTTCTTCATAATTGTAATTGTTCTTTAGTTATTTAATAATGTGTCTTTTTAGAGTCTATTCAACTTCTGTTTGCAAATATACAAAATAAAAACCGATTCTCCAAATATTTTCCAATAATTATTTTCTCCTTTGCGATTTACATCTCGGTTATACTGCCTACTCCAGAGCGCTTATTATCCTTTTTCTTAGGATTTCCAGCGTATTTCAGCGAGCCGACACCTGACACCCTACCCTCAATACGCTCCGAAGCATAGCAAGTGATACTGCCCACGCCTGACACACTGGCCTTTACATTCAGAGCCTTCAGCTTTTCGGAATTGATGCTGCCCACGCCGCTGTTAATGATCTCTACATCGTCTGTTATACCGCTGATGTTGATACTACCCACACCGCTGTTCACGATCTCAAGTCGGTCTGTGTCCAGACTATCCATGCTGATGCTGGCAGCTCCGCTGTTCCGTAACTCAATCAGGTCGCTGGTATATACACGAATCTTCACTTTCTTAGTCGTGATGTTAATGTTGCTCTTTCGGAAACCTATTCTTAACGCTTTGCTGTTACTCTCAAATTTATACAGCTCTATGTAGTTGTCTGGCGCAGTCAACTCCACGGTACCAGACTTGCTCTCGTCCTGGATGATCTCCACATGACCCACACAAGTCATCTCCACTTTCTCGAAAGGCTGCAACTTATAGGTCTGTGTTACCACATTGTCGCTCGGCTCAATCTGGTTGGAGTCCCATCCCATCACGTTCATCTTACAACTCATGAAAGTCATCATGCATACCATCAAAAACAAAACCTTTTTCATTTCTTTACTATTTTAATTGGTTATACTTTGTCTATTTGACGTTCTCGATGGCCGAAAAGTTGCAAAGCTCGCAATTATTCCTTTCTCGAAAAACATTCCCTTTAAGGGAACAACATATTCCCACGTTGGGAATGAAATGTTCCCACGTTGGGAACAAAACATTCCCATACTGGGAACATATCGAAAGCCTGTAGTTTAACGATTGCGATACTAAATTCAACTAACACCTAACATCCTATTTAAATAAATCCAGTGTTTATCGGGGTTTCCGAAGGTTTTCCTATCCTCAACACCTAACATAACACCTAACATAGACCTAACAAACATCTAACGTTAGGTGTTGTGTTAGGAGATTGTTAGATGTTTGGAAGCACAAGATATTTCTAAGTCCCTTATACAAAGGCATTTCCAAGAAAACCATGTTAGATGTTAGGTGATGAATCGTCGTTTCAAATTGATCCATTACTATGACGCATCAGAAGATACCATTCACATCATCGACATCTGGGACACCCGAATGAATCCCAACACCCTGGTTGAGAGAATAGATAAAGTATAAATAAACTATGTGTTTCATTACTCAATATACTTAATATCTTTGTCCTTGAAACAATCGTCTATGAGGCGATGAAGCTTTTTGCCTGTACTTGACTGGTGGATATAGACAGGAATCTTATAGAATGTAGAGACATCAAGTTTCTCTATTTCTTCGCTGATGGCAGAACCTGTCATATAGGCTTTTGCCAAAAGTTCACTAGCGTATTGTTCCCATTCCGACTTGTTGCCCCAATAATGACCTATAATCTTTTCTGCCTCTTTTAAATGTGCGAGTTCGTATAGAGCTATAGATAGTGAGTATTGTTCAATTACAATTCTCTCAACATTTTCAGATAGCATCAGGTCGCAAATCCCCAATGCAGTAGCAACAATCTTACGGGCATTGTCTTTGGGAATCCCAACGACTCCAGCATTAAACATATGATGCTGCAGACCGAGTGTGATTCCAGAATATGTCCTGTTAGCTACTTGGTTCCACATTCTTTTTGACTTAGTCATCATTTGGCTTGGATGCCCCTCATCTTTGTGCATCAGAGCTAATCCTTGATTAAGGTATTCTTTGAGAGTATTTAATTGGCCATATAGGAATGTATCTGTATCCAAATAGATAAGATGTGAATCGGGATAATGTTCAATCATATATTCTATGGCTTTTATTTTTACTCGCCAGAAGAAATGATACTCACCTTCCCAATCATTAATAGTCTTGTCGTCAACGGGAATGACATTAATTCCACTATGAGCATATAGTTCTGGCCTTGTAGTCATTACAAAGATATTATCCGAATCATTAAGCTGTTTTTGGAAGGATCGTATCGACAGATAGGCCTGAATATGGTAGACGATCTTTTCTCCAAATATAATATATAGGATATTCATAGCTCAGATAGTTTAGTGAAAGAAAACGGTATTCTTTTCCTCGTCTTCATCATCTTTATGAAAACGTGATAAGAAATTGAAAAGGCTTGAAAACAAGCTAACCATAATCTTGGTAAAGAAAGTTGATTGTTTCATTTTTTATTCTTTTCAATATGTTTTGATACTAATTCAAATTGGTAGATCCCTTTAAAGCCTGCATATATAAGTCCATGTATGCCATCACGCCATCCGCCCTCAAGTAAGTAGCATTTGCAAAAACGCCAAAAAGGCCGAAACAACAGGGCTCCTGTTCCATAATGTTTATTGGCTTTTTTCTGTACATCATTATCACTATACCGATTATCTTTTTCTATGATAGTTCTAATATCATCGTTTGCAAGATGAATGAATGCCAATTCTTTATTGTTCCTTGGCAGATATTCTAACTTTCCTTTTACGATGGGGAAAGTGTGTACAAAAGGAGGCCATTCTGTACCATCACGCACAAAGAAACGTAGTTGATAATCAGGATATGCGCATCGCATCGTTTTTCCCATAAATTGATTGAGTCGAGGGATATAGAGTCCTTCGGCACAATGAGGTTGTTTGATATGATGATACAGATAGAGGCGTAAAGCTTCGGTTACCAACTCATCTGCATCTACAACTAACACCCAGGGATTCTTGGCTGATTGAATGGCAAACGTTCTAGCAGGTTCGGCGCTAACATGATTGCCTTTAGGGAAAGTAACAATTCTGCAGTCATTTTGTTTTGCAATAGCCAATGTACTGTCAGTACTCTGCATATCGCAAATCAGAACTTCATCAAACCCCTTAACACTATCAAGCACTTGCTGCAAATGCTTCTCTGCGTTATATGTGTTAATGACTACAGAAATCTTATCCATAGTTGCTAATCTGATCCTCTGCACTCCCCAAAAGGACATTAAACAAAAAGATGTGGCTAATAAACAAAAAAGCGTGGGAGTTAATCTTTGTTACTCGTCCCACTCTTAGAGGCTCTGGCATCGCCTTGGTCGTAAGAACGAGCAACGCCGAAGCCCACGCGATATGCAGATACCATAAGGGTATTACACATCCAATGAGCATCACCCGTTGCTTTGTTTTTGACGACCAAATTGGAACTGCCAGATTCCTAAGAGTCAAAAGACAAAGCGTAAGATAACGCTTTCCTATAAATTAGGTCCCCACCCATCCGCTTCTGCATATAGCTTCCACTTCAGAAGTAAAGACGGGGACAAAGATAAGAATTATTTCTGAAACGAAAAAGAAAAAGGCAGGAAATCTTTGGGATTCCTGCCAAATTTGTTTTGAGAACAATCAGAGCCGTTAAACTGCTGGCGTTAATTCTATTGTCAGACCTAATGCTGAGATTATGCGGTAGAAGGTAGAGACCTTTGGCTCTGTTCGTCCTGTCTCCACACGGGAGATATAGGATTTGTTCGTTCCAATGCGTTGGGCAAGTTCCTCTTGGGTGATATTGGCTTTCTTACGTGCATCCTCAATAATCTGCCCAGTAAAGAATGCGTTAGCCTTCATTTCTGCAGCAGCACGTTCTGGAGTACCTTCCTTACCAAATGTGGCATCCAATTGTGCATCTACATCAAATATCTCCATGTTTTTTTCTTTCTTCATATTCGGCTTTGAGTTTTAATGCTTTTTTAATCTCTTTTGTAGGGGTTCTCTGACTCTTCTTTTGGAAACAATTAAAAAGTACCACAACCCTTCCTTCATCAAAGCAGAAAAATATCCTATAGATATTACTCTGCCATTCAATCCTTAATTCATAGAGACCGTCATATATTGATTTAACAAATTTAGACGGTAAACGATCCTGAGTTTTCAACAGCAACATCCCATAAAGGATTTTTTCCTGTGTCGCTCTGTCTAATGTATCAAAGAACTCTTTATAATAGTTCTTGTAGGCGATGATTTTCCTATTCATCGCTGCAAAGATACTAATAGTTTACTAACTGAGCAACTTTTTGCCAATCTTTTTGCATTTTCTTCTTTCATAAGCATTCAAATTTAGGGATTAAACTTAAAATTCTCTTGCAAAGATAAGAAAAGTTTCTGAAATGAAAAAGAAAAAGGCAGGAAATCTTTTGGATTCCTGCCAAATTGTTTTGTGAATATCCGCACGGGAGATGTAGGATTATTTGACGATATCGATAAGTTCTTCTATATTAACTAGTTGCTGCTCGCCACTCTGCATGTTCTTAAGGGTGAATTTTCCTTCTGCCATCTCGTTCTCACCTGCCAGAACGACATAAGGAATCTGCTTGGCATTAGCGTACGACATCTGCTTCTTCATCTTCGATGAATCGGGGAAAATCTCCGTGCGGATGCCAGCTGCACGAGCCTTAGCTACTGCAGGCAGACAATAGGCTGTCTCCTTGTCGCCGAAGTTGATAAATAACAGCTGCGTGCCATTCACCGCATCCTTTGGATAGCAGTCGAGCGTATTCAGCACATCAAAGATTCGATCGACACCAAAGCTGATGCCTACACCAGAGATGCCTGGCATGCCGAAGATACCCGTCAGGTTGTCGTAACGTCCACCACCTGTGATGGAACCGATCTGTACGTCAAGTGCCTTCACCTCGAAGATAGCACCTGTGTAGTAGTTGAGACCGCGTGCCAATGTAAGGTCGAGCTGGATCTCATTCTTCAAACCAAGGGTCTTCAGGGTATCGAGGATGAAACGGCACTCCTCCACTCCCTTCAGACCTGTCTCGCTGTCGGCAAGCACCTGAGCGATGGTGTCAAGCTTGGAGTCATTAGAACCTTCAAGCGAGATGATGGGCTGAAGCTTGGCAATCTGATCTTCCGCGAGTCCATCGGCACGCAGTTCCTCGTTGACATTCTCAAGGCCGATTTTATCGAGTTTGTCAATCGCTACGGTGATATCGACAATCTTGTCGGCAGCTCCGATGACTTCGGCAATTCCTGTGAGAATCTTGCGGTTATTTAATTTAATCTGTACGCGCACGTCGAAACGGGTAAAGACTGTATCCACAATCTGCATCAGTTCAACCTCGTTGAGCAAAGAGTCTGAGCCCACAATATCGCCATCAAACTGCCAGAACTCACGATAGCGCCCTTTCTGCGGACGATCTGCACGCCATACAGGCTGCATCTGATAACGCTTGAATGGCAGCTGCAGCTCGTCGCGATGCATCACCACATAGCGTGCAAAAGGTACGGTGAGATCGTAGCGCAAGCCTTTCTCACAGAGTTTGGCAGCCAGATGCAAGGCATTACGCTCTTGCAGCTCCTCATCACTTACCTTATTAAGGTAGTCACCAGAGTTAAGTACCTTGAAAAGCAGCTTATCACCCTCCTCGCCATACTTACCCATCAGCGTACCGAGGGTTTCCATAGCAGGGGTCTCTATCTGCTGAAAGCCATAGAGCTGATATACCTGTTTGATGGTATCGAATATATAGTTGCGTTTCGCCATTTCCATCGGCGAAAAGTCACGCGTTCCTTTAGGAATACTTGGTTTCTGTGCCATTATTTACGTACAATAGTTTGGTCACGATCCGGACCGATAGAAATGATTTTAATCGGAGTCTCTAACTGCTTCTCCAAGAATGAGATATAATTCTTAAATGCCTCAGGGAACTGGTCCTCGCTTGTAAACTTTGTCATATCAGTCTTCCAACCTGGCAGCTCCTTATAGACAGGCTCGATACCCTCTTCAATGTTATAAGGGAAATAATCGATTTCAACGCCGTTCTGCTTATAAGCCACACAAGCCTTGATGGTATCAAAACCATCGAGTACATCGCTCTTCATCATGATGAGCTGAGTAACGCCATTCACCATGATAGAATACTTCAGGGCAACAAGGTCTATCCAGCCACAACGGCGCTCACGACCTGTTACGGCACCATACTCATGGCCCAGATCACGAATCTTCTTGCCCGTCTCATCGAACAATTCCGTGGGGAACGGACCTGCACCAACGCGTGTGCAGTAGGCCTTCATGATACCATATACGTCGCCAATCTTATTGGGACCGATACCAAGACCTGTACATGCACCAGCACAAATGGTGTTTGAAGAGGTCACGAAAGGATAGGAACCGAAGTCGACATCAAGCATCGTGCCCTGGGCACCCTCGCAGAGAATGCTCTTGCCACTCTTCAGGATGTTGTTGATCTCATGCTCTGAATCGACAATGGGGAACTGGCGAAGATATTCAACGCCTTCCAGCCACTTCTTCTCCACCTCAGTGATGTCGTATTCAAAGTTAAGCGACTTCAGAATAGCCTCGTGACGAGCCTTCGCCTTGGCGTATTTCTCTTCGAAGTTCTCAAGGATATCACCCACACGAAGACCATTACGACTTACCTTATCAGTATAAGTAGGACCAATACCCTTACCAGTGGTGCCCACCTTGTCCTTACCTTTCTGAGCCTCGTATGCTGCATCGAGCACACGATGGGTTGGCATGATGAGATGAGCCTTCTTCGAGATATGCAGACGTGCGTGCAGGTCGTGACCACTGGCCTCAAGTGCCTTCGCTTCATCCATGAAGAGATCAGGAGCCAATACAACACCATTACCGATGATATTGACCTTTCCACCCTGGAAAATACCAGACGGAATAGAACGAAGCACGTATTTCTGACCTTCAAACTCAAGGGTATGACCAGCGTTTGGACCTCCCTGGAACCGGGCAATCACATCGTACTTTGGGGTCAGTACATCAACCACCTTACCTTTTCCTTCGTCGCCCCACTGTAAACCAAGCAGGACATCAACTTTTCCTTTGTTCATAATACGTAATTTATTCTGTTTTTAACTTTTTCTCTTTACGACGCTTGCGCGTGATCTTGGCCTGGCAACTACTGCACATACCATATATATAAAGGTTAAACCCGTCTTTGCGAAAGCGCTTCAGATTGAGATTACTAACTGCTTCGACAATCTCTGGAGAGGACACTTCTGTCACCTTACCACAGGAAGTGCATATCTGGTGACAATGGTTGTTGTTGCCATAAAATGCCTCGTATTTGGTAATGCTATGGATACGATGACGCATCACCAAGCGGATTTCCATAAAGAGATTGAGGGTGTTATAGAGCGTAGCTCTGCTGACGGGGAAGTTGTATTTCTCTGTAAGTATAGCTTTGAGCTCCTCAAGGGTGAAATGGCCTTTTTGATTGTAGATGGCTCGAAGAATGGTATAACGCTCCGGTGTCTTGCGATGATGGGTCACCTCAAGATAGTTATCCAGAATGCGTGTTACAGAATTGACTACTGCTTCTTTCATCTAACTTTCCACAAAAACCGTACAAAGGTAAGCATTTTCGTGCAGAAGAAAGAGAGTTTATCTATAAAAAATCTAAATTGGCCTGTTTTA
>CADCFA010000007.1 GCA_902800595.1 uncultured Prevotellaceae bacterium
CCAGTAGCAGCGTCCCTTCTGGGTGAAGAAGAGCAGCGTGTTGTGCATCGTGGCGGGATAGATATACTCGGTGAAGTCGTTGTCGCGATGACGGGCGGCTTTGGCACCGACACCTCCCCTGCCCTGCTCGTGGAAGTCGGCCAGCGGGGTGCGCTTGATATAGCCCATGTGTGAGATGGTGATCACAACGGGATCGTCGGGATAGAAGTCCTCGGCGTTGAACTCATGGTCGAACGGGATGATCTCCGTGCGGCGCTCGTCGCCATACTTCTCCTTCACCTCAAGCAGATCCTGCTTCATCACCTCCTTGCAACGCTCGGGGTTGTCGAGGATCTCCTGCAAGTCGGCAATGAGCTTCTGCAGATCGTCGAACTCCTGATGGAGCTGATCGACACGCAGACCTGTGAGCTGTGCCAGACGCATATCAACGATAGCCTTTGACTGGAGCTCATCAAGCTCGAAGCGAACCTCCAAGTTGCGCTGGGCATCGGTTGGGGTCTTACTGTTTCTAATAATGTGTACCACCTCGTCGATGTTGTTCACGGCGATGATCAAGCCTTCGAGGATGTGGGCACGCTCCTGGGCTTTCCTCAGGTCGTACTTGGTGCGACGGATGGTCACATCATGACGGTGCTCCACGAAGTACTTCACGCACTCCTTGAGTGAGAGCAGACGGGGACGACCCTTCACCAGAGCAATGTTATTCACTGAGAATGAGCTCTGTAGGGCTGTCATCTTGAAGAGTTTGTTGAGCAGCACGTTGGCATTGGCGTCGCGCTTGCAGTCAACCACGATACGCATACCCTGACGGCCTGACTCATCGTTGACATTTGCCACACCTTCAATCTTATGCTGGTTGGCGAGATCGGCGATATAAGCCACCAGGTCTGCCTTGTTGACACCATAAGGAATCTCGGTAACGACAATCTTATCGTGGGTCTCACCACTCTCAATCTCTGCCTTTGCACGCATCACGATACGTCCACGACCTGTCTCGTAGGCATCGCGCACGCCCTGAAGACCATAGATATAGGCTCCTGTAGGGAAGTCGGGACCCGGGATATACTGCATCAGGCCGTCGGTGTCGATATCGGGATTGTCGATATAGGCACAGCAGCCGTCGATGACCTCACTGAGGTTATGGGTGGGCATGTTGGTAGCCATACCGACGGCAATACCGTTACCACCATTAACAAGGAGGTTAGGAATCTTGGTTGGCATCACGGTGGGCTCCTCGAGCGAGTCGTCGAAGTTGTTCATCATATCAACGGTCTCCTTGTCGAGGTCGTCCATGATGTGCTCACCCATCTTTGAGAGACGGCACTCCGTGTATCGCATGGCAGCGGGTGAGTCACCATCCACTGAACCATAGTTACCCTGACCGTCAACCAGCGTGTAACGCATGTTCCAGTCCTGTGCCATACGAACGAGGGCACCATAGACAGAGCTGTCGCCGTGGGGGTGGTACTTACCGAGCACCTCACCTACTACGCGCGCACATTTCTTATAAGGTTGGGTGGAAACGTTGTTGATGCCCATCATACCATAGAGGATACGACGGTGAACGGGCTTGAAGCCGTCGCGCACATCGGGAAGTGCACGTGCCACAATGACTGACATAGAGTAGTCGATGTAGCTGGATTTCATTTCTTCCTCGATGTTGATCTTAATAATTCTGTCGTTGTCGAATGTCTGATCCATTGATTTTTAAATTCTTGTATTTTTTACTTTTTTACTCTTTTACTTTTTCAATATTTCGCGTTTAAGGCACTTTTTAAGCCCGCTGACGCGTTTTTAACCGTGCAAAGGTAGTCATTTTTTTATAAAGAGCCAAACCTTTTAAGCTATTTTAAAAGGAATTGCTCTCTTTTTTTATCGCTATTTTGGCATGGTGTTTGCAAAATAATTAGTATATTTGCAAAGTGAAAGAAAGGAATTAGTATTTTATGACGAGTCAATTTTCGCCAAAAGTATCAGAAATACTGGCTTTTTCACGAGAAGAAGCCGCAAGACTGGCCAGTCGCTCTGTCGGACCAGAACACCTGTTGCTGGGTATGCTCAGAAGCACGGAAGGTCCGGTGATTGACCTGTTTCACCGTCTGAACCTGAACCTTCAGTCGGTGAAAACCGAACTGGAACAGCGTGTGAGAGAGGATGAGATAGGTATGCCTATTCACACCTCAGATCTCGTGCTGAACGAGAAAGCCAGTAATATTCTGAAACTTGCCGTGCTGGAGGCGCGTATCCAGCGTACAACCAAAGTAGATGAACAGCACCTGCTGCTCGCCATTCTGCATGATGCGGTGAACAATGGTGCCAAACAAGTATTAGAACTGAATAATATGAATTACGAAGACGTGATGGCTATGCTGCATGCTCCTATGAAGGAGAACAGCATTACCAACGGTATAGGTCTGCCCGATGAAGAAGAAGACGAATTTGAGGATGCAACGACTAGTAAATCTGCAGCTTCGTCGGCATCGAACACGGCGACAGCCCAGAAGAAGCCTGCCTCGAAGACGCCTGTTCTGGACACCTTCGGCACTGACCTGACAGCTGCTGCGGCTGAAGGAAAGCTCGACCCGTGTGTGGGTCGTGAGAAGGAGATCCAACGCATCATCGAGATCCTGGGACGCAGAAAGAAGAATAATCCTATTCTAATTGGTGAACCAGGTGTGGGTAAGAGTGCCATCGTGGAAGGACTGGCACAGTTGATTGCCAATCACCACACCAGTCCGATGCTCTTCGGCAAGCGTATCTACACCCTTGACATGACGGGGATTGTGGCTGGCACGAAGTATCGCGGACAGTTTGAGGAGCGTCTGAAAGTGCTGATGAAGGAGTTGGAGGCTAACCCCGACGTGATCGTGTTTATCGACGAGATTCACACGATTATCGGTGCCGGTTCTACACCTGGCTCTATGGATGCCGCCAACATCATGAAACCAGCGCTTGCAAGGGGTACGATACAGTGTATCGGTGCCACTACGCTCGACGAG
The DNA here is from genome assembly GCA_902800595.1 of uncultured Prevotellaceae bacterium. GTDB lineage: Bacteria > Bacteroidota > Bacteroidia > Bacteroidales > Bacteroidaceae > Prevotella. The sequence goes on from CADCFA010000007.1 coordinate 3,000, forward strand.
TACCGCAACTCTATTGAGAAAGACGGTGCGTTGGAGCGCAGATTCCAGAAGGTACAGGTGGAGCCGACGACCAACGAGGAGACGCTGCAGATCTTGAAGAACATCAAAGACCGCTATGAGCATCATCACCACGTGAGCTATACGGACGAGGCGCTGGTGGCTTGTGTCAATTTGACAGCCCGTTATGTGACAGACCGCTTTATGCCAGACAAGGCTATCGATGCACTCGACGAGACTGGCTCACGCGTACATCTCTCTAATTCACAGGTACCTCCCGAGATTGCAGAGAAGGAGAAGGAGATTGCCAGCGTGAAAGAAAAGAAGCAGCTGGCTGTGAAGAATCAGAACTTTGAACTGGCTGCAGGCTATCGTGACAGACAGACACAGCTGGAGGCGGAGCTGAAAGAGATGAACGAACGCTGGAGCAAGGGTGAAGACGAAGAGCGTCAGATGGTGGATGCCGAACAGGTGGCAGAAGTTGTGTCGATGATGACTGGTGTGCCTGCTCAAAGAGTTGCCGAACAGGAAGGTATCCGACTGAAAGGTATGGCTCAGGAACTGAAGAGTGCTGTGATTGCTCAGGATAAGGCTATCGACAAGATGGTGAAAGCTATTCAGAGAAACCGTGTGGGACTGAAGGATCCGAACCATCCTATCGGCGTGTTTATGTTCCTTGGTCCTACGGGTGTGGGTAAGACATATCTCGCCAAGAAACTGGCTGAGTTTATGTTTGGCAGTCCTGACGCACTCATCCGTATCGACATGAGTGAATATACGGAGAGCTTCAACACCTCAAGACTGATTGGTGCACCTCCGGGATACGTGGGCTATGAGGAAGGCGGACAGCTGACAGAGCGTGTGAGGCGTCACCCCTACTCGATTGTCTTGCTCGACGAGATTGAGAAGGCACATGGCAACGTGTTCAACCTGCTACTGCAGGTGCTTGACGAGGGACGCCTGACGGATGGTAACGGACGGTTCGTAGATTTCCGCAATACGGTAATCATCATGACCTCGAATGCCGGAACCCGTCAGTTGAAGGACTTCGGACGCGGTGTTGGCTTCAGTGCCTCAGGCAGTACGGGACTGATGTTGAACGAACAGGATAAGGAACATGCAAGAAATATTGTACAGAAGGCACTGTCGAAGCAGTTCTCACCTGAGTTCCTGAACCGTCTGGATGAGATTATCACCTTCGACCAGCTCGACCTGGAGGCTATCAAGAAGATTATTGATATTGAACTGAAGAGTCTCTATAAGCGCATTGAGCAGATTGGCTATAAGATCAGTCTGGCAGAAGATGCCAAGGAGTTTGTGGCAACGAAAGGCTATGATGTGCAGTTTGGTGCACGTCCACTGAAACGCGCCATCCAAAACTATATCGAGGATGGTGTCAGTGACATCATCGTGAATGGCGACTTGCCGCTAGGTTCCGTCATCCATATCACCTTAAAAGATAATGAGTTAGCGTTTAGCTAACTCATTTCTTTTTACCCTTTTACCTTTTTACCCTTTTACCTTTACAAGCTCTCGCATTCCTTCAGCCACAAGGCACTCGAGGCATCGCTCGGCATGCGCCAGTCACCACGCGGTGACAGACTCACACTTCCCACCTTAGGACCATCAGGCAGACAACTGCGCTTGAACTGCTGATTGAAGAAACGGCGACAGAATGTCGTGAGCCATTTCTTGATGGTAGCATCGTCGTAAGTATTGGCAAATGCCTTCTGAGCCATCATGAAAATCTTCTTCGGGCTGAAGCCATAGCGCAAGAAGTAATAGATAAAAAAGTCGTGAAGCTCATAGGGGCCTACAAGGTCTTCGGTCTTCTGCTTGATATTACCATGCTTGTCGGCAGGAATGAGTTCCGGAGAGATAGGTGTATCCACAATGTCAAGCAGCGTTTCGGTTGCCATCTCGGATGACACATAGGTGACGAGATAACGGATGAGGGTCTTTGGCACGCCGGCATTAACACCATACATCGACATATGATCGCCATTATAGGTGGCCCATCCTAAAGCCAGTTCCGAGAGATCGCCTGTACCGATGACTATAGCATTCTCCTTGTTGGCAACATCCATCAGAATCTGCGTGCGCTCACGAGCCTGTGAATTCTCATAGGTGATATCGTGAAGATTCTTATCGTGCTCAATATCCTTGAAATGCTGAGTGACAGCCTCTGCAATGCTAATCTCACGGATGGTGACACCCAAGGTCTGCATCAGCTTTACGGCATTGTTGTGGGTGCGGTCAGTGGTGCCGAAACCTGGCATCGTGATACCGATGATACCCTTACGGTTAAGGTCAAGCTTATCGAAGGCTTTGACGATTATGAGCAGAGCCAATGTGGAGTCGAGACCGCCACTGATGCCGATAACCGCTTTCTGGGCGTTGATATGGTAAAGACGCTTTGCAAGTCCTGCCACCTGAATATTGAGGATCTCCTCGCAAGCAGACTGCATATCCTCGTTTTTCGGTATAAACGGATGGGGATCGATAGACCGCTGCAGTTCAAATTCGTGTGGTTGTACTGGTTTACAAGTAACCTCCACAGCATGTGAATGACGTTGGGCATTGATGAACGTGGTGTTCTGACGACGCTCTACGCGCAGTTTCTCAATGTCGATCTGACACTGCTGTATCTGTGGAGAGAAACTGAAGCGGTCACCTTCTACCAACAACTGTCCGTTCTCGAAAATCATTGCATTACCACCATAGACCACATCCTGTGTGGATTCACCGAAGCCGCTGCTGGCATATACATAGCCGCTGATGGTACGAGCACTCTGCTGAGCTAACAAGGACTTGAGGTAGGCATGCTTACCGATAAGCTCATTGCTAGCAGAGAGGTTGAAGATAATATCGGCACCAGAGAGTGCCAGATTGTTGCTGGGCGGAATAGGTGCCCACACATCTTCGCAGATCTCCACACCAAACTTCATACCATCAGAAGTGACAAAGACCTTGGGTTCTGCGCTGACAGAAACAGTGTTACCTGCATAAATACATGTGATGGGGTTCATATCCTGCGCTGAAGCAAACCAACGTTTCTCATAAAACTCGGCATAGTTGGGCAGATAGGTCTTCGGCACAAGACCTAACAGCTGACCTCCTTGAATCACAGCGGCGCAGTTGTACAACAGGCCATTGATCACCACAGGTAAGCCGACAATAGAGATAATATCGAGTTTACGTGTAAAATCGAGCAGTGTGATAATACCACTTTCGGCACGGTCGAGCAACAGCTGCTCTTTAAAGAGATCCTGACAGGTGTAGCCGGTGATACAGAGCTCTGGAAACACAATCACCTCTATGCCACGACCTTCAGCCTGAGCGATAACACTCTCTATCTGCTGGATGTTGTAATCCACATCAGCCACCTTTACAGCAGGAACGGCAGCTGCCACTTTCACAAATCCATATTTCATAACTTTACTTTTTGGATGTCGTTTTCAATCAGTGTGTAAATAAGTGAAGGCTGTTCAAAGAAGGGATTCTCACGGAAGGCATGAAGCTTATAGAACTTCACGGGATCCATGCGAACATCAGCATTGACAGGTGACTTCAGAAGAAAATGCTTATCACGCTTATAAGCCACAAACTGGATGCAACAATGCTCAAACTCATTCAGGTCTTCACGACCGAACTCCTCTATGAACTCTTTGGTGTTGGGCTCTATCTCACCTTCCGCACGCACCTGCCAGGCGGTGCCTTCAGCTGTCAGATAGGTGTAACGCAGATAGTAATTCGAGTCGTTCACCAGATAGGTCTCGAAACGTGTCTGCATGAGTTCCTTCACATTCATCGGCACAAAAGCCAGAAAGACACTCAACTTGTCACCTCCTTGTCGTTCTTCGGGTTTTGCCTTGAAAGTGATGGGCTTATCAGCTGGCTCTAACTCTTCCTCTTCATCATTGGCTGCCAAAGCAGCTTTCACTGAGGTAGCCTTCGCCTCTACTACATGACGGGTATCATAATTCTCGTCGCCAACAACCACAACTTCCGTGAGGCGCATAGGCACCTGGAAGCCATCTTCGTCTTCTACGAGTACGATATTCTTTCCTTGGAAACCGGCAACAGTTCCACCGCCGACTTCACTTAAAAATCTTACTTTGTCTCCTATCTTCATAGATTTTGATTTAGAAACTGGCGGCAAAGGTAAACAAAAAAGCCCGAACTACCAAACGTTCGGGCTTTTTTCTTACAGAATGCTTTTGCGAGGCATCAGTTGTTAATGGAACCGCCGACGATATCGAGCAGTTCACTGGTGATTGCCTGCTGGCGTCCCTTGTTGTACTGCAAACTGAGTTCACGCAACAGCTCATCGGCATTGTCGGTGGCTGTCTGCATGGCTACCATACGGGCAGCATGCTCTGAGGCATTGCTATCGAGCAGAGCCGTGTAGAACAACAGGTGAGCATACTTCGGAAGAAGTTCAGAGAGCACTGTGTTCATGTCAGGCTCCACGATGAAGTTATCGTTGAGGGGCTTAACATTACTTTCCTTCTGCTCAGACTGACGCTCACCGCGCTTCTTGAGATACTCCTGCGACTCCTTCGTAGCAATCACACTCGTCAGGTCGCGTTCGTGATCTGCATTGAGTTCTGTCTCGAGGTCGATAGGCAGGAAGGTCTTACGGGTGAGAATCTGAGAGCCTGCGCTCTTGAAGTGATGATAGATAAGTTCTACCTTGTCGATCTCACCTTCATAAAACTTTCCTCCCAACTCCATTGCAATCTCTATACACTTCTGGACGTTTGGCTTGTCGGCTAATGCTGAGAACTCGCCTTGAATGTTGAGACCCAGTTTCTTTGCCTTCTCATAGACCTTACGACCAATGGGATAGATCTCTACGTTTTCGCGACCGATCTCTTCTGCGTATTTATCAACGGCGTGCATCATCATCCTGATGGTGTTGGCATTGAAGCCACCACACAAAGAGGAGTTGGAAGTGAACACGACGAGAGCAACACGCTTGACTGGGCGCTGCTGGTCGAAGACAGTATGTGCCTCAGCTTCGGCTGCGATGAAAGACTTGAGGATGTGCTCCAGCATCGTCTCGTAAGGCAGCATATTCTGAATAGCTACCTGTGCATGATGCAGTTTGCTAGAGGCCACCATCTTCATCGCCGACGTGATCTTTCGCGTGGAGTTGACTGAGGCTATGCGGCCTTTAATTTCTTTCAGGCTGGGCATAGGCTATCAGGCTTTATAGGTTCCTGCGATGTCAGCCATAACAGCCTCGATCTTTGCAGTTATCTCATCGTCGATCTTTCCGCTGGCAAGCGTCTCAATGACTTCGGGATTAGCAGAGCGCAACTTGTCGAGGAAAGACGTCTGGCACTCACGTACCTTATCGATGGGCACTTCACGCATCAGACCGTGTACACCACAATAGAGGATTGCAATCTGCTCACCTACAGGCATGGGGCTGTACTGCGGCTGAATCAGCAACTGGTTGTTCTTACGTCCACGATCCAGTGTCATCGCTGTCACAGCATCCATATCACTTGAGAACTTTGAGAAAGCCTCGAGCTCACGATACTGAGCCTGGTCGATCTTCAGTGTACCAGCCACTTTCTTCATTGACTTGATCTGTGCTGAACCACCTACACGAGATACGGAGATACCTACGTTGATAGCTGGACGGAAACCCTGATTGAAGAGGTTGCTCTCCAGGAATATCTGACCGTCGGTAATAGAGATCACATTCGTAGGAATGTAAGCGGAAACGTCACCTGCCTGTGTCTCAATGATAGGAAGAGCGGTCAAAGAGCCACCACCTTTCACATGTCCTTTCATGCACTCGGGCAGATCGTTCATCTGCTCAGCCACCTCCTGCTGTTCATTCATCTTAGCAGCGCGCTCCAACAGACGAGAGTGGAGATAGAACACGTCACCAGGATATGCCTCACGTCCTGAAGGACGGCGGAGGATCAATGATACCTCACGATAAGCCACAGCCTGCTTAGACAGGTCATCATAAACAACCAATGCAGGAAGTCCACGATCACGGAAATACTCACCGATAGCAGCACCTGCGAATGGTGCATAATACTGCATGGCTGCAGGATCTGCAGCTGTAGCAGCAACTACGATGGTATAAGGCATAGCACCATGCTCCTGCAGCGTAGAAACGAGTGCAGCAACAGTAGACGCCTTCTGACCGATGGCTACATAGATACAATAGACAGGCTTGCCTGCCTCATAGAAACTCTTCTGATTGATGATGGTATCCACAGCAATGGCTGTCTTACCCGTCTGACGGTCACCAATGATGAGCTCACGCTGTCCACGTCCAATAGGAATCATCGAGTCGATGGCCTTCAGACCTGTCTGCAGCGGCTCCTTCACGGGCTGACGGTAGATCACACCTGGAGCCTTACGATCAAGCGGCATTTCGAATGCATTGCTCAGATCGATATCCCCCTTGCCGTCGATAGCCTCTCCCAATGGGTTGATGACACGTCCGAGCATATTATCGTTGACACGAATAGAAGCAATACGCTTGGTACGCTTTACTATCATGCCTTCCTTGATGCCCGAAGTGGTACCCAGAAGCACACAACCTACGTTGTCTTCTTCCAGGTTCATCACGATAGCCATCGTGCCATTCTCAAACTCCAACAACTCGTTGGCCTCTGCATTTCGCAGACCGTAGATACGGGCTACACCGTCGCTGACAGTCAGTACGGTACCGACCTCATCGAACTTTTCTGCGCTGGAGATACCCTTGAGTTGATCGAGCAGGACCTGGGATACTTCGCTTGGTTTAATCTTATCTGACATTAATGTAAAATTTTTAAATTAAATAATGTAACAATGTAAGAATTACATTCGTTCATTTTCTCAACTGAGTGAGAATGGAGTTAAGCTGAGCCTTGACACTGGCGTCCATGCGATAGGTGTCGTACTCCAGGATAAAGCCACCGATGATATCGGGGTTCACCTCTGTCTCGAACTCCACTGTTCCATTAGTCTTACTCTCCACCATCTGGCGCATCTTCTGCTCTGTGGCAGCGGATACAGCGGCAGCGGTGATGAGACGTCCTCGGATGACATTCTTCTGTTGGCGGTAAAGCGTGACGTACGAATTGGCGATGAACTGCATCACACCCTCACGGTCCTCTTTCAGTACAAGCTGAATGAAAGCCTTGGTCAACTCAGAGACCTTCTTACCGACAGCTGTCAACAATAATGCCTCTTTCTTGTCCTTTGAGAGCATCGGGTTGTCTATCGTAAACCGCAGCTGTGGCACCTCAACAAAGCTCTTAGCGAGCTGCTGCATCTCGGCGTAAACAGCATCCTCGATTTTCGCGTCAGTAGCACTCTTCAAGAGCGCACGGGCGTATCTTACCGATATGACTCCTATATCCATACGTTACAAACTTATTTGTCAGTTGAAACCTCATCCAGCATACGTTCTATCAAATCCATCTGAGCCTTGTCGTCCTTCAGATTCTGACGGAGTACCTTCTCGGCAATCTCCACACTGAGGGCAGCAACTTGCTGACGGATGTCGGCGATGGCAGCCCGCTTCTCCTGTTCAATGGCGGTCTTAGCGTCACCTAGGAGACGAGCGCCTTCCTCACGCGCCTTCTGCTGAGCCTGTTCCACGATGGCGTCGCGTGTCTCGGCAGCTTCTTTGAGAATCTGCGCCTGACGGTCGCGAGCCTCTTGAAGAATCGCCTCACCTTCCTGCTTGATGTTCTCGAGTCGCTCTGAAGCCTCATGGGCTTTCTTCAAACTCTCGTCTATATACTTCTTCCTCTCCTCTACCATTCCGGTAATAGCGGGGAATCCGTATTTCGCAAGCACGAAGAAGACAACGGCAAATGCCAGGAGCATCCAGAACAGAAGTCCCAGATCAGGAGTGAGGATTGCTGGCAGTTTACTGAAATCCATTCGCTATAATCTTTAAGTTATGACTTTAGAATTACGGAATGAATCATTACTTGATCAAGAATGCACAAGCTGCAATAGCGAAAAGTGCACAACCCTCCACGAAAGCAGAGGTCAGAATCATGTTGGTCTGGATCTTACCAGTAGCCTCTGGCTGACGAGCGATAGCGTCCATAGCGCTGCCACCAATCTTACCAATACCCATACCTGCACCAATTGTTGCAATACCTGCACCGATACCGCAGCCCAGCTGAGCCAGACCTTCTGCGGCTAAAAATAAAGCTGAAATCATAATCTTTAAATTTTTAATTATTAATAAATGTTTATACTTACTTTTTCTACTTGTTTTTTTATCCTTACTCAGCGTGATGCTCTTTATGAGCAAGACCAATGAACACCGCACTCAGCATGGTGAATACATACGCCTGAACAAAAGCAACCAGCACCTCAAGTGCATTCATAAACAGCAGCATAATGATACTGAAGATGTTCAGGCCGAGACCAAATCCGACACCCATTGACCAACCGAGGAAAATCACACAAGTGAAACTCAAAATCACTGCGTGACCTGCCATCATGTTGGCAAAGAGACGGATCATCAGCGCGAAGGGCTTCGTGAATACTCCGAAGAGTTCAATGACTGGCATCACCGGCGCAGGATAAGCCTTCAGGAACAAAGGTACATCCGGCCAGAATATTTCCTTCCAATATTCCTTATTGGCAAAGATGTTGATGGCAAGCATCGTACATATAGCCAGAAAGAAGGTGATATTGATATTACCAGTCACATTCGCTCCACCAGGAAAGACTGGAATCAAACCGATAAGATTACAGGTCAGGATAAAGAAGAACACCGTGAGCAGATAAGGTGCATAAGGCTTATAATGCTTCTCACCTATAGACGACTTGATCAGGTCGTCATGTATCGTCATCACGATCATCTCCATCATTCCGACAAAACCTCCGGGAGCCTCGTCTTTCGCGTCGTGCTTCTTATACCAGCGGGCACAACTGAGGAAGATGACAATCAGCACAATCACCACAATCCAAATCTGCAGCACACTCTTCGTGATACTCAGATCGAGGGGACGTACTTCTGTGCCATCAGACATATGCTCATAAATCTTACCATGATGTTCTTCGCTAAAGAAGAAACCTTCTGGCAGGCTATGAGCCGTACAGAAATGCCACTCTCCGGTATTCTCGCTACGGATGATGATGGGAAGCGGTATGCTCAGATGCTTTCCCTCATAGGATGCGATGTGCCACTCGTAAGCATCGGCCAAGTGTTCAAGGACAATCTCAGGGATGTCCAATTCCTTGCCGTCGCCACTCTCTTCGGCCAACGCTGGCATAGGAAGCAAAGCTACCATCATCAGGAGAATTATCGACTTTAGTTGTTTCATTATTATAAAATATGTATAAGCAAACTTTAACGATCAGAGCTATTAGATACTCTGGCGAAGAAAATGGTGTGATGGGCCAAAGATGCCACATAAAACACCATGAATACCAGGAAGAAGGTCAGCATCGTATCATTGTGGTCAAGCAGGTAATAGACAAACATAACTGCTAAAGCCAACAACAGGCGGAAACCTGATACTGCAGTAAAGAATGTAGGCAGACTATCTGGTGAGTTCAAAGCTACATAACGCCACACCAGACCAATAGTGATACACACCACAAGGGTGAATGCTACACTAACAATGATAGGCGTAAGTAGATCAAGGAACCATACCTGCATCACCAAAAGGGATAGTAGGAACAGGGCTGATACAACATACAGACCTTGTCGTATATAGTTCATACTCAATTTTTTAATATTCTGCACCATACCTTTACTTTATCTTTCACCTGCGCTTCACGACAGCTCCACGCAGAGACTTACCTGATTCTTCTGCACTTCCACGAAACCACCCAAAATATCAAGCGAGGTCTTACCCTCTTTATTGATATACTCTACAACACCTTTCTGGAGTGTAGAGATTATCGGGGCGTGGTTGCTGAGTATCTCGAACTGTCCCATCGTACCAGGTACGAGAACACGTTCGGCTGCTCCATCGTATTCAACCTTCTCGGGAGAAACTATTTTCAGATTTAGCATAGGATCATTTTACTATTTATGCATTAGCTGCTTCAAGCAGTTTCTTCGCCTTTTCCTTAGCGTCTTCGATAGTTCCTACATTGAGGAATGCCTGCTCAGGCAGATCATCAACCTCTCCGTCGAGAATAGCATTGAAGCCCTTGATTGTCTCTTCGATAGGTACCATGACACCTGGGAGACCAGTGAACTGAGAAGCCACAGAGAATGGCTGAGAAAGGAAACGCTGTACGCGACGAGCACGATTCACCGTCTGCTTATCCTCATCAGAAAGTTCATCCATACCAAGGATGGCAATAATATCCTGAAGCTCCTTATAGCGCTGCAGAATCTGTTTCACGCGCTGTGCACAATCGTAATGAGCCTTTCCTACAATCAGCGGATCAAGGATACGAGAGGTTGATCCCAGAGGATCTACAGCAGGATAGATACCAAGCTCAGCAATCTTACGATCAAGCACCGTTGTTGCATCCAAATGGGTAAATGTTGTAGCAGGTGCCGGGTCGGTCAAGTCATCAGCAGGCACATAGACTGCTTGTACAGATGTGATTGATCCAGTCTTGGTAGAAGTAATACGCTCCTGCATCAAACCCATTTCTGAAGCCAGTGTTGGCTGGTAACCTACGGCTGAAGGCATACGGCCCAACAGAGCAGACACCTCAGAACCAGCCTGTGTGAAACGGAAGATATTGTCGATGAAGAACAGAATATCAGCAGCGCCACCATTCTTACCTCCTCCATCACGGAAACCTTCGGCAACTGTCAGACCTGAGAGTGCTACAGAAGCACGTGCACCAGGAGGCTCATTCATCTGACCATACACAAGTGTAGCCTGACTCTTCTTTAACTCTTCCGGATCAACCAGTGAGAGATCCCACTTACCCTGAGCCATTGCTTCCTTGAACTTCTCGCCATAGCGGATAACGCCTGACTCGATCATCTCTCGGATCAAATCATTACCCTCACGTGTGCGCTCACCTACTCCAGCGAAAACGGAGAAACCGTTATGACCCTTTGCAATGTTGTTGATCAGCTCCATGATAAGCACCGTCTTTCCTACACCGGCACCACCGAAGAGTCCAATCTTACCACCCTTCATGTAAGGCTCCAAAAGGTCAATCACCTTAATACCCGTAGCAAGAATCTCTTTCTTTGTAGAAAGTTCCTCAAACGTAGGAGCCTCACGGTGAATGGGATAGGCACCCTCCATGTCGAGCTGTTTCATACCGTCGATAGGCTGTCCGATAACGTTCAGCATACGACCTTTAATCTGATCGCCGGCAGGCATCACAATAGGTGAGCCCATCGGGATCGCCTCCAGTCCACGATGCAATCCATCAGTATTGTCCATAGCCACACAACGCACCGTATCTTCGCCGATGTGCTGCTGCACCTCGACAATCAGGTCGCGCCCGTCACCACGATCAATCTTCAGAGCATCATGAATCTTTGGCAGCACTTTCTCAGCTTCCTGACCTTCGGTATCGAAAAAAACATCGATAACCGGGCCAATAATCTGGGAAATGTGTCCAGTAATTTGTGACATAAGCGTTAATATTTTAAGTTACTTGTTTGTTTTATAGTTCTCCTTAATTAATTAGAGCTGATTGCAAAGATAATCATTTTTCAGGAAACAGCGAACTTTTTTAGATTTATTATACTAAAAATCGGCAATTATTTCCTTAATGCGATATTATAATTGTAATATTGGCTATTTCCAGTGACGTCTTCTAGCACTTTAACAAACGGCGGGAACTTCACGCTCTCCTGCTCTGCAACTCCTTTCGATTGAAGAATGACAAGGTCGTTTATAGGCTCAAGGAAAGTGTCAATCTCAAAATGCTGTCCTTTCCAGATAAAACTCTGGCGTCGCTTGCGAATAGTCTGACGATATGGATCTGCCTGCTGTAACATCTGCTCGTAGAGGTTGTTGTCCACCTGACGTTCAGTTTCTATCTCCTCAGTATCAGAGATAGCTTTTTTCGAACGATGGACATTGACGATCTTACCCCCACTCCACTGACGGCGACGCAAACGGACCTCACAACCTGGCTCTGCCACTAGATAGGTCTGCGTAATGTCGCTTACGATAGCTCCAGGTATCTCACCTATTACCTCAACCTTATAAAGGCGTTCCTTCTCAAATGGTTGTGGTAATCCGAGCACATTACTAATCTCCTTAATAACGCGCCCCAACTTGGCATTGAAATCATCGTGGTTATTAATCACTCGCAGATGTGAATGACCAGACCACGCATTGATGACTTTCTTATCCAACTCACGGGCCAAGCGCAACCCTTCCTCATCAGCTTTCTCATAACGAGTAGCATTAGTAGCTGTCGTATAATACTGTTCAGCACCATCAGCAGCACTCACCAAATGAAGTACGGCATCATAACGCTCGCGCAAATGTTCGGAGTCTGTACCTGCCATTGCAGTTATTTCATCCCACTCCTCAGGTTTGATATAAGCGGAAATGTCCATCGCACCACGATCACAGACTACAAGCACAGGTTTTGTGCAGACTTCTGCCAGGCGAGCAAACTGATCTTCAAGTGCCAGTTGTGTCTCAAGGATTGCACGCTCACCCTGATAGTAAAGCTGGCGATTAGGGGTAAGATAATTCCAACCGCCAGTACTATAAAGCGTCGGAACCTCAGGAACGGTAAATACTTTATAACCCATTCCTGAGAAATACTCGACGATTTTTACAAGTGCTGTGGTCTTGCCTGCACAAGGACCACCCGTCAAAACTATTTTCTTTATCTCCGGCATTAATACTAATTTTAGATGCTCAATTCGTCAAGCACCTTAATCAATCGTTTGTCGAAACGCTTGTCTGTACGGATACATTCACTGAAAGGTACATATACAACCTCATTGTTCCTGACACCTACCATAACATTACGCTGTCCTTGCTTAATAGCTTCGATAGCACCTACACCTGTGATAGAAGCAAGGATACGATCACGGGCAGAAGGTGTACCACCTCGCTGCAAATGACCAAGGATAGACACACGTACATCGAACTCAGGGAACTCCTTCTTTACACGATCGGCATAGTAGAGAGCACCACACTTCGGACTTTCTGAGACAATTACGATACATGATTTCTTTGACTTACGGATACCACGTCCCATAAACTGAGCCAACTGGTCAACATCCGTCACCTCCTCTGGCACGATGGCAGCCTCTGCACCACAGGCAATCGCACAGTTCTGTGCCAGGAAACCAGCATCACGTCCCATAACTTCAACAAAGAAGATGCGCTCATGAGAGTTTGCTGTATCACGGATTCTATCAACACACTCCATAATGGTGTTCATCGTCGTATCATATCCGATGGTGTTATCAGTACCATACAAATCATTATCAATAGTTCCAGGAAGTCCGATACAAGGGAAATCAAACTCCATACCGAAGTTGCGTGCACCAGTCAGTGAACCATTACCACCAATCACAATCAGTGCATCAATCTCTTCTTTCTGACAGGTCTCGTATGCCTTCTGCATACCTTCGGGAGTCATAAATTCCTTTGAACGAGCAGTCTTCAGTATCGTACCACCTCGGGTAATAATACCTGAAACATTCTCGGTAGTGAATGACTTAACCTCGCCTTTGATCAGGCCGTCGTAACCTCTATAAATACCTTTGATATTAAACCCGTTGTAAATACCTGCACGGGTGACAGCACGGATGGCTGCATTCATGCCTGGAGCATCACCTCCTGAGGTGAGGATTCCAATCGTCTTGATCTTTGTCATAATACCTTATTTTATAAAAATAGTTAGTTATAGATTACAATTTCAGTCATAAGCACAGCCAGACCTATCACCCAACCTGCCAAAACCTTCGGCGACAAGTTTTTCATATACCAGCCCACATGCATATGTTCCATCTTCATCAGAGCCAGACCACTGACAGACCCCACGCATAGCAGACAACCGCCCACAGCCGTTGAAAACGCCACGACCTTCCAATAAGCACCGTTAACAGCAAACTGACTCATATATTCAGTATCGGCTACCAGCGTCAATTGCTCACTGTTCAATACTGGATAGAGTGAGATATCACTGATGGCTATGGTGAATGTATCCACAAGACCACTCAACAAGCCTGACACTATGCCAAGAACCCAGATGTCATGCACGTTCTCGTCAATCCACTCTGCCACATCAGCAAAGACACCTGTCTCAGTCACCACACCCATTGCCAGCATAATACCCATCACAAAAAGGATCTGCTGCAACGAGCCATATTGTGTAGCTTTTGGGATATAACGCTGCGACATCTGGTCGGAACGAAGCAGATTACGGTTCATCACCTCATTCACCACCCATAATACAGAAAGTACACACAAAGCGCCAAGGAATGGTGAGAGTTTTGTGATGTTATGAAATGTAGGTATGAACCACAGTCCACCAATACCCACAAAGAGCATCAGTATGCGCTGCCATGAGTTCAAATTTGTATCATCGCCACGATATGGCATTGGGCTCCATTGCGTATCGAGTCTCTCTGGCAATTCTCTACTGATGAGAGCTGTAGGAACCAGCCAAGCCAAGACTGCCGGCAAAGCCATATACAATGTAAAGTGGGTAGCCGTAATAGCACCTGTTCCCCAAAGTAATAAGCCTGTAGGATCACCTATCACAGTGAAACAACCGCCACAATTAGCAGCAATGACAATGGCAGAGCCTATCAACATCCGCTGACGACGGTTCTGTACAATCTGGCGCATGATAACCAGCATCGTCATCGTCGTCGTCAAGTTATCTAGGTTGGCAGAAATTATAAATGTTGCAAACGTGATTGTCCAAAGCAAACGCTTTGAGTTCCTGGTCTTGATCCATCTTGAAATAAAATCGAAACAACCATTATTATTCAGGATTTCGATAATACTCATCGTAGCCAGAAGGAACATGACAATGCTCGCAGCCCTTCCCACATAATAAAGAAATACATCATTATAGATAAAGTACTTCACCGCATCGCTCGTTGGCTCATTTCCTGCCAGGAATGCCAGATATTCCACAGCATGGTGAGCCATCACAAAATCTGTTCCATAGCATATATAGACCACCCATCCAACAGTGCCGATAAAGACAGCAATAGCCGCTTTGTTCACACCTGTCAGGTGTCCGGTGGCAATCACCAGGTAGCCCAGTAGAAGTAATATAACAATAATCAGTGTCATTGGTCTAAGTACATTATGGCTACAAAAGTACGGAAATATTTCTTAATTGACAAATATTTCAGGAAAAAAAAAGATATATTTTAGTGATAGATAGTTCAGAGGCGCATTTCAAATCGGGTATTGGCAATTTTAGATTTAATTCCAGAACTTGCTACATTTAATTCTAAAAAGTGCGGGAATTAAATGTAGCAAGTTCTGGTGAGAGATAGTTTTATTTCTTCGTCCAAGTCTGAGTTTCGTAGAACATCGCCACGTAACCGCGAACTTTCAGATTGTTGCCGTCGAGCCAGATAGAACACTTGTAGGTCTTTCCGTTCTTAGGGTTGTAGATCTTACCACCCTCGTACTTGTCACCTTTCTTCTTGAGACCTGTCAGGATGTTCACTCCCAAGAGTTTACGGCTTCTCATAGACTTATCGGGGTTATGGGTATCAAGCTGCCCATCACCTTTCTTCAGCCAAATGATCTTTCCGCAAAGCTGATCACCGTTCTGATAAATCTCCACCTGTGAATCACCACCTTCAGTAACCCACTTACCAATAACTCCCTGAGAGTAAGCCACTGCTGATACTAACATCAGCACCATACTTAAAATTAGTTTCTTCATATCTTTCTTTTGCTATGTTCGTTTAATCGAGACCGAAAAGAATCTTCAGACCGCCATCTACACCTGAGAAGCCCATGAAGGCCAGTGAGAGCAGACCTGCGGAGAGCATCACGATAGCCATTCCCTGCATTCCCTTGGGAATCTTCACCAGCTCCAGCTGTTCACGCATACCAGCAAAGACTGTCAATGCCAGCCCGAAGCCAATCGCAGTAGAGAAGGCATAGACCACTGACTGCAACAGATTGAAGTCTTTCTGGATTACCAAGATCGCAACACCTAGAACAGCGCAGTTGGTTGTGATCAGTGGCAGGAAGATTCCTAATGCCTGATAGAGCGCAGGCGACACTTTCTTCAGCACAATCTCCACCATCTGCACCAGTGAGGCGATGACGAGGATGAAGGCGATGGTCTGCAGATACTGCAAGCCGAAGGCATCAAGCACATATTTCTGAACAAGCCAGGTGACGATGGTGGCAAGTGTCAGCACGAAAGCAACAGCTGCCGACATACCCAGCGAGGTATCAATCTTCTTGGATACGCCAAGAAACGGACAGATGCCCAAGAACTGTGACAACACGATGTTGTTCACGAAAATGGCGCTAATGAAAATCAGTATATATTCCATAACTTAACTTCTTATTTTGTTCACAATGGCAATCAGGAAACCGAGGGTGATAAATGCACCTGGAGGCAACACGAAAAGCAGGATATTATAAGTCTCAGGCAGCAAGGTCAGTCCGAAGACTGAGCCATTGCCTAAGAGTTCACGACAGATACCCAGAAGGGTGAGTCCGAGCGTGAAACCAAGTCCGATACCGATACCGTCGAAAAGTGCGGCTACAGGAGAGTTCTTGGCAGCGAAAGCCTCCGCACGACCAAGGATGACACAGTTAACCACAATCAGCGGGATAAAGAGTCCGAGAGACGCATCAATGTCAGGCAGGAATGCCTTGATGACAAGTTGCAGGATTGTTACAAAGGCTGCAATCACCACGATGAATACAGGGATACGCACCTTATCAGGTGTTATCGACTTCAGACAAGAGATTACGAAGTTGGTGCAGATGAGTACAGCCATCGTAGCTAAGCCCATCGACATGCCATTCATGGCAGAGGTGGTGGTAGCCAGCGTGGGACACATACCAAGCATCAGGACGAACGTAGGGTTCTCCTTGACGATGCCGTTTTTAATAATCTGTATTGCATTCATACGTTAATCCTCCTTTTCTTGTTTGGTGGCACCAGTCTGTGCATCGACGGGTGTTGCCTTGTAAGCACTATAAGCATTGTTCACTGCGAGCAGGAAAGCACGACTGGTAATCGTTGAAGCTGTGATGGCATCCACCTGACCTCCGTCTTTCGAAACGGTGAGAGGTTCCTTCGGATCCTTACCAATGATGTCGCCCTTCTCACCCTTCTGGAACCATTTATCTGCTTTGGCGCCAAGTCCTGGAGTCTCTGCATGCTCAAGCAAAGTATATCCCAGAACTTTTCCTTCAGGATCAAAGCCCACGAGCACCTTCAGATCACCGCCAAAGCCGCCTGTGGTGCTTTCAACAGCAGCCCCGAGGTCCTTACCATGAGCGTCCTGCGTCTGATAGATGATATAAGTAAGTTCCTTGCCCTTGGCATCATTCTGCTTCACCGTATCGGTTTTGGCCACCTTGATGTCACTGACACACATCACACTTTTGATTCCATCAGCCAAAGCCTTAGCCTTCTGCTCGGCAATAGGACCTTCTGTCAGGTGGTTCACATAAGCAAGGATACCACCCATGATGACGGCCACTCCTGTGAGTACCAGCACCATATTCGTTAAAGATGATTCTAATTTCTTCATACGCCTGGTTCTCCTTTAGTTCTTTGCAGGCACTTCACCGAAGCGCTTGGGTTTCACATAATTATTAATCAGCGGTGTGAACGCATTCATGATGAGAATGGCGAACGACATACCTTCCGGATAAGCACCCCAGTTACGGATCACAACTGTCAGGAATCCGATAGCAACACCATAGATCAGCTGTCCCTTCGGTGTCATTGGTGATGTTACATAGTCCGTAGCCATGAAGATGGCACCCAGCATCAGACCACCAGAGAGAATCACAGAGATGGGATCAGCATAGGCAGGATTAGCCAAATGGAGCAATCCGGCAAAGACAAACACAGTACCGATGATTGATACAGGAATGTGCCAAGTGATAATCTTCTTCCACAGCATATAAGCCAATCCGAGCAGAAGTGCCAGAGCACATATTTCACCCATGGCTCCTGCTCCATCAGGATGGTTTCCGAGTAACAGATCCAATGATGACGGCAACTGGTCGAGTACAGAGGCGTCACCACTCTTGATGGCCCACTTCATGATAGAAAGCGGTGTGGCACCTGTCTCAGCATCAAGATAACTGCTAAGTTGACCAGCCTTTGGCCAGGTGGTCATCTGTGCAGGAAAAGCCACCAACAGGGCTGCACGTCCCACAAGGGCTGGATTAAAGAGATTGTTGCCCAAACCTCCAAACGTCATCTTGGCTACACCTATAGCGAAAAGCGCACCGATAAGTATGATCCAGATGGGGAGGTTTGAGGGAAGGTTGAAAGCCAGAAGCAGACCCGTAAGGATAGCTGAGCCGTCCATGATAGTATTGCGCCCCTGCTTCAGGATATATTTGCTGATAGCCCACTCGAAGAACACGCAAGCTGCCACACTCGTTGCCGTAACAACAACAGATCCCAAGCCAAAGAAGTAAAACGTCACCATCAGGGCTGGCATCAAGGCGATGATTACCCCAAACATGTTGCGTTCTACAGTATCAGTGCCATGGGCATGTGGCGATAATGATACAATTAATTTTCCCATTGTATTTTTACTTTTTTACCTTTTTACTTTTTAGCAGCACGGCTGCGGATGATTCCCATGACAGTGCTCTTACCCTGGCGGATATTGTCGAGCAGGGGACGATGGGCCGGACATGTAAACTGGCACGAGCCACACTCTATACAGCTGACAATATCCTCATGCTCAGCACGTTCCCAATTCTGTACCTCAGAAATCTTGGCAAGCAGATACGGTTCAAGTCCCATCGGACAAGCACCAACACACTTTGCGCAACGGATACAAGGCTGTGGTTCCTTACGACGGGCCTCATCACCGGAGATAATAGTCACAGAGTTGGTTCCCTTACAGATAGGCACTTCGACTGATGTTAAGGCCTTACCCATCATCGGACCACCTGCCAACAATTTGTTGTCACCTTCTGGCATACCGCCACAGGCATCAATCAGGTCCTTCATCGGCGTTCCCATACGCACCAGGAAATTACCCGGATTTTGGATTTGTTTACCTGTTACAGTGGTATAACGCTCAAAGAGAGGTTTATTCTTCATCACAGCCTCATAGACGGCGAAGGCAGTACCTACATTCTGTACGATAGCCCCAACATTTACAGGAATAGCCGGAGGAGCTGGTACCTGTCGACGAATCACGGCATCAACCAACTGCTTCTCACCGCCCTGCGGATAACGTTGTTTCAAAGGAACGACCTCTACTTTGTAGTTTGAGCCATTAAACTTCTCAGCACATTTCTTGGTGAGCAGTTCAATAGCGGGCATCTTATTGGTCTCGATGCCGATGTAGCCTGTTGTCACCTTAGCAGCCTTCATCAACAGCACCAGACCAACAAGTATCTCATCAGCTTTCTCCATCATCAGACGGAAGTCTGCTGTGATATAAGGCTCACACTCTACAGCATTGATAATCACACATTCGGCCTTGGCTGTTGGTGGAGGTGTCAGTTTGATAAAAGTGGGGAAGCAAGCGCCACCCATACCGACGACACCAGCGTTCTTTATCTTGTCAATAATAACCTCAGGAGTCAATTCCGGATGAGTTTCTACAGTCTCCAATTTATCGGAACGATCAATACTTTCTTCCCATTCATCACCTTCTACATTAATGATAATAACGGGCTTACGATAACCTGTAGCATCAATAGCCGTATCAATCTTAAAGACGGTTCCACTAACAGATGAGAAAATAGGAGCTGATACAAACCCACCAGCTTCAGCAATCATGGTTCCCACTTTCACCTTATCACCTTTCTGTACAACAGGCTTGGCGGGAGCACCGATATGCTGACCAAGAGGGAATATGGCCTGTTTAGGAAGCGCAGCCACTTGAGTCACAGCGTCATGGGTCAGCTTATTCTCCTCAGGGTGTATACCACCTATACTAAATGTTTTAATATTCATAACGAAGGTCTCCTTTCTTATTTAATGGAAATAGAAGATTCTGTATCCTGGAAAGCACCACGGGAAGGTTTAGGAGCAGGTGCTGGTGTGGGGAAATTCACATCGCGGATAGCTTTTGTAGGACAGACTGTCACGCACTTACGACACAACCGACATTTGTTGAAGTCGATATATGAGCAGTTGCTTTCAACTGTAATAGCGCCAAAAGGACATTCCTTCTCGCACTTTCCACAACCGATACAGCTGACCTTACAGGCCTTCATTGATACAGCGCCTTTATCCTTATTAACACAAGACACGAAGACTCTCCTACCCTTCGGACCTTTCTTACGAAGCTCGATGATATGACGTGGACAAGCTTTTACACAGGCTCCGCAAGAGGTACACTTATCCTCATCGACCTCAGGGATACCAGTATCAGGATTAACATGGATAGCATCAAACTGACAAGCAGCCTCGCAATCGCCACAGCCTAAGCATCCAAAACCACAAGCTGTCTCTCCAGCACCACAGGCATGCATCGCTGAACAAGTGCGTAGTCCTGCATACTCAGCAATGCGAGGACGATGCTCACATATACCATTACACCTCACAACAGCTACCATCGGCTCGGAGTCAGCTATTGCCATTCCAAGCAGATCAGCTACCTTTCCCATTGTCTCGGCTCCACCAACAGGACAGAAGAGTCCCTCAAGGCTTCCTGCATCAGCACCTTTTACCAGCGCATCAGCCATACCGCTGCAGCCTGGGAATCCACATCCACCACAATTAGCGCCAGGTAGCACTTCGCTGACCTGCGCAATGCGAGGATCCTCATAGACAGCAAATTTCTTGGAGGCAGCAAACAGCACAACTGCTGCTATCAAGCCGATAGCTCCTAAAACAATTACTGCAATCAAGATGAAATCCATAATGCTTAAATATATTTGCTTTTGTTTAATTAAAAAATCATTCTATTGAAAAGGCGATCTTCTGCTGAATCTTGTCACGCATAAAATAGAGCGCCACATAATATGGTACCAATGCAACGAGAGATGTAATGGCAGCTATGCCTTCATCTGAGCTCAACTTCAGCATGATTAGAAGCACAGAAACGAGTATCAGAAACGGAACTCCAAAACTTAACAATAATGCCTTGTTTGCCACATCACGTGAGGCTCTAACAACCACGCTGTCACCCACCTTCAGTTGAGATATATCACTTACATTCATTACATCAATGACCTTCTCTTTTGATTCTGAAGCATTACAATGCCCAGCGACTTTACAAGCCGCACAAGCAGATGTTTGAAGAATCCTCACTTGCACACATCCTTCATGAATTGATTCTATAATACCCGAATGGCTAATTATATTACTCATGAGCTTATTTTAGTAGGCCTCTTTTTGCAAACTCAACTTTGCAATTGCAAAGGTACAAAATAATTGGGAATAAACAAGCTTATTTATTTTTTTTTCGCAAAAATAACCGTAATCGTTTGTATTTATAGAGGATTTTTTATACTTTTGCCCCGATTTAAATAATTACAAGCAATGAACACCAGCGAACAGACCTTACAACAAATCGAAAGAGCCATCCGTAAGATTGCAGACAAATTTCCTGCTACGGAGGAAGCATCAATCATGACCGACATTCACATCCGTGTTAATCAAGAGACAGGTGAAATGGTGGCATTTAATGATGATGACAACGAAATTAACCGTTGTGTTGTTGAACAATGGATCAATAACACAGAAGATAATTTCTATGACCAGATTGTCCCTGTTATCAGAAAGAGCCTGATAAAACACAAAGATATCATAGAACAGATGTCTATTCTCAAACCGTTCTCCTTTGTTTTAGAAAATGACGACAAAGAAAGTGTGGAAGAGTTATATCTTGTAGATGATGAAATGGTCATTATTGACCCCGACCTGATGGAAGGCTTAGACAAAGAACTGGATGCCTTTCTTGAAAAGCTTCTGAAAGAATAGTTATTCCAAAGAACTCTCACGCATCACAAATTTTCGTGCTGAATCAATATAATAGATTTCTTCATAGCGAGCCTTATACAATGTCTTGGAATAGTCTAAAAGACGTATCTCATAATCGCTGGTAATCGAAAAGTACTGAATAAACTCTTCAGGATTGATGTCATCGTTCTTATCCTCGATGGCATACAAACATAATTTATCAACTGGCATATATTCATCATCCAAGGAGTACAGCCACAACGAATAGAGATGCGGCAACTCGTCTGTAGCTATGAGTATCAGTTTAGCACCTATGCTCTCTGGCAGACTCACAGCCTTAGGCTCATTGCTATTCTGTAGTTCCAGATTCGATATAACTTCCTGTGGTACAGGTTTAAAGGCTGGCAGGAATTTGACATAATCCTCAGAATAACTAATGGGCAATGTCTGAAGATTTAAACTGTCATAGAACATTTTCATGGGATTGTCCGAATCTTCCAAGTTGATACCCTGCAATTTCAAATGCTCATTAATCTCAACATTCTTCACACTATCAAGTTTATGAGACAGTTCTTCTGGCGACAGCTGTCTCCTGCCACCACATGATAGTAGCAGGAGCATCATCGCCAGTATAGCTGCAGGTTGTCTCATAGACAGTTTATTAGAGCTTAACATTCTTCTTGGCTATTTTACTTTCGTTCTGCAGACGGTCAAGTGCTGTAACCACATAAGTCCATTTCTCCTTGCCATTCTTATAAGGAAGTTTATAAAAAGGCTCATTGGTAATTGTCAAAATCTTCGATGGATCATTGACATCAATCTTCTCACCTTTAGCAAACCGATAAACTACAAATTTAACGATCTCATCATCCCAGCTCTTTGATTCTTGTGCTGTCCAGAATAAGACATAGTCGCTATCAATCCACATCGGCTTCAGTTTCTTTACCTTCTTCGGAGCTTTGTCATCAATATATGGCATCTCGGGCTGCAGAGCTGGATATTTCCAATACACATTACGCAATGACGTACCATAATTACCTATATTGTCAACAGCAGCCTTTGCATACCAAAGAATAGTGCCCTTTACATAAGATAACTGTTTATGAAGCGCCATCTTAGCAGGTAGCTGATGAATTTTAGGATTTGTCAGGTCCGCATGTTTAACCGTACGCTCTACATCCTCACCAATGATCAATGGACGACTACCTGCATACTGATTCCACCACTTAATCAGCGTCTCGTAGTCAGCAGCTTTATTCCCAATTTCCCAATAAATCTGAGGCACACAATAGTCGAGCCAGCCATTGTTTATCCATAACAGCACATCAGCATAAAGATCATCGTAATTTTGCAGACCATTGGTATTACTTCCTATTGGTGAGTTCTTTTTATTTCTGTAGATTCCAAATGGCGAGATGCCCACTTTAACCCAAGGCTTTGTCTCATGGACGGTCTTATAGAACTGTTCAATAAACAAATTCACATTATAACGGCGCCAGTCTTTATGATCCTTGATTCCATTTGAATGTTCCTGAAACAGTTCATCATCAGGAATGGTTTCACCTTTAACAGGATATGGATAGAAGTAATCGTCCATATGAATGCCATCAACATCATAACGGCTCACAATATCCTTTGCTACCTCACAGATATAGTTACGATTCTCTTCTATACCAGGATTCAAGATAAACAGTTCGTCATAGGCAAAACAATTCATAGGTTTCCTGACAGCTATATGATTGCTGGCCAGTTGACGGGTTCCCTTTGTCTTTGCTCTATAGGGATTAATCCATGCATGTAGCTCCATGCCACGCTTATGGCATTCTGTAATCATCCATTGTAATGGATCCCAGTATGGCTGTGGAGCAACTCCTTGCTTGCCTGTCAAGAAACGGCTCCAAGGTTCAAGTTTACTCTCGTAAAGAGCATCACATTCCGGACGTACCTGAAAGATAATCACGTTTACCCCGTCTTTCTGCAATTCATCAAGCTGATAGCTCAATGTCTGCTGCATCTTTACAGTACCCATTCCTTGGAACTGACCATTAACACATTGAATCCACGCACCGCGCATCTCCCGTTTTTGAGCCCCTGCTGTCAATGTTAACAGAAGCATTACCGATAAAAAAAGTAATATTCTCTTCATCACTCAAACATATTTTTCTTTTGTTTCTTGGCTTCTTCGTAGGACAACAGTTCTTTTTGTTGAGACTGGTAATCCTCACGCAGATGTTCATATTTCTTAGATAGTTCTTGTTCTATCTGATTCTGGTTGTTCATAAGTCTGGCAGCAACGAGTGCATTCTGAGAAGCATCCTTCATCCAGACCACAGGACCTGCATATACGGGAGCTATCTTTAACGCCACATGCAGTTCACTGGTTGTTGCACCACCAATCATAATAGGAATGTCGAGTCCTGCACGTTGAAGTTCTTTTGCCACATTCACCATTTCCTCAAGACTTGGAGTAATCAGACCACTCAGACCGATGATATCAACATGTTCCTCTATGGCTTTCTTCACAATCTGCTCTGCAGGTACCATCACACCCATATCGATAATCTCATAATTATTGCAGGCCATAACTACCCCAACAATGTTTTTACCAATATCATGTACATCACCCTTAACCGTTGCCAGCAGTACTTTTCCTGCACTGTTGGCACCTTCAGCTTTCTCGGCCTCTATATATGGTTGCAGAATTCCGACAGCCTGTTTCATGGTACGAGCAGTTTTCACGACCTGAGGCAGGAACATCTTTCCTTCCCCAAAGCGCTCTCCAACTGTGTTCATTCCAGCCATCAAAGGACCTTCGATGATATCCACAGCATGCGGATAATGTTGTAATGCCTCCTTTAAATCATCTTCCAGATAATCACCAATGCCTTTCACCAGCGCTTCCTTCAGTCGCTCTTCTACTAAGAGATTTTTTCTGGATTCTTTATTATCATCAGTTTGACCGGAATGACTTAAAGCATTTGATTCATTTTGCTCAGCAGACAGACTACTTGCCAATGCTATCAATCGTTCTGACGCATCATGTCGCCGATTCAGGATAACGTCCTCAATAATATCCAGATGATTTTGAGGTATCTCTGCGTATGTTACTTTTGACGACGGATTGACGATACCGAAGTCCATACCATTCTTTATGGCATGATATAAGAATACGGCATGCATTGCCTCACGTATATAGTTATTGCCGCGGAACGAGAAACTCAGGTTACTAACACCGCCACTGATATGAGCACCTGGAAGATTCTTTTTAATCCATGCTGTAGCGTTGATAAAGTCTGCCGCATAACTATCATGCTCAGCCATACCCGTCGCCACTGCCAAGACATTAGGGTCGAAGATGATATCAAGCGGATTCATTCCAACCTGTTCTGTTAACAAGCGATATGCCCGTTCTGCTATTTCTATACGACGTTCATAACTGGTGGCCTGTCCCTGCTCGTCGAAACACATCACAACGACAGCAGACCCAAAGCGCTTCACGTCACGGGCATGTTCCAAAAACTTCGCCTCACCTTCCTTAAGTGAGATGGAGTTAACGATGCTCTTGCCTTGCACACATTTCAATCCAGCCTTGATAACTTCCCAATCTGAGGAGTCAATCATCACCGGAACTTTAGCAATGTCAGGTTCTGCAGAGATACGGTTAAGGAAATTAACCATCTCGGTCTTAGCTTCCAATAGTCCGTCATCCATATTAATGTCTATCACAAGAGCGCCATCAGCCACTTGTTTACGGGCAATAGTGAGAGCCTCGTCATAGTTTTTCTCTTTGATCAGTCGCAGGAACTTACGAGAACCAGCCACATTACAACGCTCTCCAACATTGACAAACTGCACTTCGGGTGTCACATCAAGCAACTCCAGTCCTGAAAGCCACATTGTTTGTGGTTTAGCAACCAGCTGATGAGGCTGCTTCCCTTCAACCAATGGACAGTAGGCTGCAATAAAGGTCTCATCCGTACCGCAGCAACCGCCAATAATGTTCACCAGTCCTTCATCGACCAGTTCAGCCATCTTCGGAGCCATTGTCTCAGCAGTCTCATCATAAAGACCAAGAGAGTTGGGTAAGCCGGCATTAGGATAGGCAGAAATATAATAAGGTGCACGTTTTGCCAGTTCCTTCAGGAACGGTTTCATCTGCGAGGCTCCGAAAGAGCAGTTCAGTCCGATAGAGAAAATAGGATAACTGCTGATACTTGCCAGAAAGGCGTCAAGGGTCTGTCCGCTAAGCGTACGACCTGCCAAATCGCTAACCGTTACAGACAGCATAATAGGTATCTCGCGCTGCCGTTTTTCCATCACCTGCATGGCTGCATCAATAGCCACTTTTGCGTTCAGCGTATCAAAGATAGTTTCAATGAGAAAGGCGTCAACCCCACCCGCCATCAGACCATCCATCTGCTCCCGATAGGCCACCAGCAATTCATCATAAGTCAGATCTCTTGCAGCAGGGTCGCTCACATCGGGTGACATCGAACAAGTCTTGTTTGTTGGTCCTATAGAACCAACTACAAAACGCGGTTTTGCTTCTGTACTGTATTTGTCTGCGACCTTTCGGGCTAAGCTGGCACCCGCAAGAGCCATTTCATAAGCCTGATCTTCCAATCCGTAATCTGCTTGAGAGATGCGTTGACTACTAAAGGTGTTGGTTGCAATAATGTCTGCGCCTGCCTCCAGATATTGACGGTGGATGTCAGAGATGACATCTGGCAGGGTGATTGAAAGCACATCGTTATTACCCTTCAATTGCCCTTTCAGATGCGTAAAACGGTCACCACGGAAATCATCTTCAGTGAGACCGTAAGTCTGTATCTTTGTACCCATCGCTCCATCAAGGATGAGTATCCTTTCTTTGATGATATCGTCTAGTCTCTTCATTTATATACTTTCATCGCCCTATCCATCTCCCTGCGGTCTTCTTTTTCCTTCAAAGTCTGGCGCTTATCAAACTCTTTCTTACCTTTACAAAGCGCAATATCCATCTTAGCCCTACCCTTGCTGTCGATAAATACAAGGAGAGGTACTATCGTGTAACCTGTCTGCTTTGTTGCACTCTCAAGGGCTCGTATTTCCTTCTTTGTCAGCAACAGCTTCCTGTCGCGTTTCATTTCGTGATTATTATACGAACCATAGAAATAGGGACTGATATTCATACCTTTTACCCATAGCTCGCCATTCATCACTACGCAATAGGTATCCACCAGACTGGCCTTTCCGAGTCGGATGCTTTTTATCTCCGTACCCGTCAGTACAATACCGGCAGTATAGGTCTCTATGAAGAAGTATTCAAACGAAGCCTTCTTATTTTTGATCTGTACAGGGCTTTTCTTCCTGAGTTGTTCCTGCTCCTTGTTCATATCATATATTCAAAATGCCATGCTTCAATAGTTCATTGAATCGTAGCGAATTTCTCCAGATGATCATCGATATAGTGTGCGATATCTTCGGTCCATTCCTCCTCATTCTCAACAAACTTATCGTCGAGATCATCAAAATCTGGGAATTGTTCAAAGAGCGCCATAAACTCCTCGTCAGTACACTCCTTCTCTATCTCCTCACGATGTTTGAGCCATAAAGTATGGGCATCGTATATCAGTTTAGAAGGACCACGCATCTCCCAAAGCCGAAGCACTTTAGCCAGGGGATTTTTGAAGATGAAAGGACCATAGCCATTGTGAATCAGCTGCACAAAGCCACCATCCATAACCTCCTGATGCAGCACATCCCATGCCAGAAGCGTCATTTGGTCTGCATTCAACTCCGCCATAGTTTCAGGCGTCAGTTCACCACCAATAGTGTCATAGATAGCCTTCACGAACACATTCACAAAAGCATCCATGCCTTCCATCGCAGCCTGCTGCAAATCAGCATCTTTTACGATCACTTCTTTCATTACTTATTTCTTTAAGTCAGTTCATACACACCTGTTGGCAGCTGGCGACGCAGCACCTCCAGTTCCACATCCTTGCCAGGCACAATACCATAGCTTCTTAGAATTGCCTCCACTGTCTTACGAGCCAGTTCCGGATGATTATTCTCCTCACTGAGATGACAAAGCCAGATGTGCTTCAGGTTTTCCGACATCTGGTTAGCAAGGACCTCTCCACAGTCTTTGTTCGACAAATGCCCCGTATTACTGAGGATACGTTTCTTCAGATATTCCGGATACGGTCCACTTAACAGCATCTCAACATCGTGGTTGGCTTCTATCACCAGATAGTTTGCGCGCGAGATACTTGCACATATCTCTTCCGTGATACTACCCACATCTGTTATCACCACAAAGGTGATACCCTCCACCAGTATCTCATAGCCCACGTTCTCGCTAGCATCATGAGGAACTGCGAATGGCTTCACCAAGAAGTCACCCATCTGGACAGGCTCACCTACCACAATCTCCTTTTTCATCTCATCAGCCACTTTCCTTGCCACACAATAGTTATGGTCAATGCCCGAATGCACCTTTTTTGTTGCATAGACAGGCACCTTGTATTCATGGCTGAACGAGCCCACTGACTTGATATGATCTGCATGGTCGTGGGTTATCAGCACCCGATGTACTTTTGAGAGCTGTATGCCATAGTCCTTACAGGATTTCTTTAGAGAGCGTATGCCAACGCCGATATCTATTATCAAGCCGTCGGTTGCAGTACCAAGATAATAGCAATTACCGCTGCTACCACTTCCAAACGATATGAATTTCAACATGTCTTATTTTTATTTTCGTGCAAAGGTACAAAAAAATATGTGAATATGTAGGCTTTTCACATAAATTATATCTTAGAATGGCATTCCTACTGCGAAATGGAATGCAAAGTCCCGACTGAACCTCGGATGAATCAATGGATAGTGGGCTTCATCTTCCGTCTGATAGGCGGGATTGATGGCCTTCATACCCATATCAAAACGTAAAACGAAAAAGTCGAAATTCAGACGCAGACCAAGACCATAGCTCACAGCCAGATCGGTTATCAGGCTTTTAAAAGTGAACTGTCCGCCTGGCTGTTCGTCATACTGCCTGAGAGTCCAGATATTACCTGCGTCAAGGAATGCTGCCCCATTAAACTTCCAGAAAAGATGCGTGCGGTATTCCAGATTCAGGTCTATTTTCAAGTCACCGGTCTGCGTAATGAAGTTTATACGTCCATCCTTGTCCTTATAGCGACCAGGTCCCAGACTTCTCACCGTCCAACCTCGCACACTATTTGCACCACCCGAGAAATAACGTTTCTCAAAAGGCAGCACCTTGGAGTTTCCATAAGGATAGGCCACACCCAGTCCTACATGGAATATCAACTGGTCTTTATATGCACGCCCCAGAAGGTTACGGGCAAAGTCCACATCCGCTTTCACATACTGGGCATAGGCAATATCAAACACCCTATATTGGCCATTAACATTCTTCGATCCGCCGAAGATGGCAGTACCCAATCCCAGCAAGTTACCAGCCGATTCCACATTGGTTTTCAGGGCCACTCTGCCATTATTATAAGTATAGCCAAAGCCCATCTTCATGATGAACAGGTCTTCGTAATTATAGCGAAGAATAACGTTCGAATTGCTGGGATTGTCGAGATATTCTTTTCTAAAAGTATCACTTATCCAGGGCATGAACACATAGTTCAGGTCGAGTACATCGAAACGGTAGCTGTCTGGATGTCCCTGTTTTTTCCATAGGTAACGCCAACCAGAAGACAGGACACGGCGATGGAATTCCGGACGATCCTGAGAGTCATACATCAGCGACACCTCACTTGTGGCGGTATTTCTCCTGCGGCTTTCTGCACTCAGGAAAGGAATAATGAAGCGTGGGAAAGTCAGTCGCCCCTCAATACTGTATTCTATAAAGTCCTGATTGCTATAGCCTTCCAGTCCACGGATTGCCTCATAAGCACCACGCACCTTC
Organism: uncultured Prevotellaceae bacterium; assembly: GCA_902800595.1. Lineage (GTDB taxonomy): Bacteria > Bacteroidota > Bacteroidia > Bacteroidales > Bacteroidaceae > Prevotella. The sequence continues at coordinate 32,932 of CADCFA010000007.1, forward strand.
ATCGTGAAGGTCTCAGAGCCCCTGAAGATATTGCGGTTCTGATAAGTCAACGAGACGGCTGCACCAAGATCACCTGACGTATTCGTACCTTCCGGCTGAAAACTGATGGTCGATGGCTTATTGGTCTGAATCTGTATCTTTGTATCCAGAAGTGTTGTGTCTGCCACAGGCTGAAAACTGATATTCGTGTACCTCACAGCCCCCAGTCGTCCGAAGTGGTTATAAGTGTTTTGCAACTGACTACTGGAATACGGCTGTCCTTCCGTTAAGAAGGTATTTTCCTTCAATACCGACGACCGCAGATGAATCACCGAATCATTAAGGGCACCACTCTCATAACTGATATTCCGAATCCAGTATCTGCTATGAAGGGTGTCCCTCGCCTCACTATTTGCGCGATAAGGATGAAGCACCATGGTCAGCCCCACCTCATGCCGGGCGGAGTCTTTACGAGCCCGATAGGTGATAAACTCCTTATGGAATCTGAAGTAGCCCTGATCCTGAAGAAAAGACGTAATTTGCGAACGTTCAGCATTCAAGGCATCGGTACTGAACTGCAGGCCATTGTAAAGCAATGGCTTACGAGAAGCGATCATCCGGGCAATCACAGAATCCTGAATGTCGGTTGTGAAGTCACTAATATAATAGGGCTTTCCAGGGTGTAACACATAAAGTGCATCCATCTTTCGACGATGCGGCTTTATGAACATCTCCACCTGAGCATCAAGATAGCCTTTATTCTGAAGTGCCAACTGCAGATCTTCACAACTCTGACGAGCCAAAAGGGTGTCATAGATGACAGGAGCCTCACCCATCTGACGCAAGGTGCGATTAATCCATGAGCTGTCCTTACCCGCCATCGCATAAACACCAAGAGGAATCTTGATGGCAGAGAACCAGCGAGCGTTTCCTTTCTGGCGCACATAGTTCATCATCTGCGTGGGATTGATGTCCTGATACTTTCCGTCTGTCATTACCTTCACCTTGTCAAGCATGTAGGTACCTTCAGGCAGATCACGAGAAGCCGAGCAGGAACCTAACAGCAAGGCACCTGCCAGAAGGGTGAGATATGACCATTTTACGGGTTTCTTCATCAACATTCTTATTTGTAAGTTGCAAAATTACGAAAAAGTTCTTAACTTTGCATCGGAATTAACGACTTTTTTCAAAATGATCAGTAAAAATCAGCAAAAATATATCCGTCAACTCGAACAGAAGAAATACCGCAAGCGGGAAGGTCTGTTCGTGGCAGAAGGAACTAAGGTGGTAGGCGACCTCTTGAAACGCTATGAGCCGAAGGCTGTGTTCGCTACGACACAATGGCAGGCACCAGAAGGAATCACCCCACAGGTTCTTACTGAAGAAGAACTGCAACGTATCAGTTTCCAGCAACATCCCCAACAAGTGCTTGCCCTCTTCCCCATCCCATCACAGGATACTTCTGATCCGCTGACATTATTGAGCGCCCAGACACTGGCTCTTGCACTTGATGGTGTTCAGGACCCGGGCAATCTGGGAACCATCATCCGCATTGCCGACTGGTTTGGCATCAGCACACTTATCTGTAGTGAGGATACTGCCGACGCCTGGAATCCCAAGGTGGTACAAGCCACGATGGGAAGTCTGGCTCGCGTCAACATCATCTACACCCCATTGACGGATCTGCTCGACCGTCTGCCAGATACCTATCCCGTCTATGGAACTTTCCTGGATGGTAAGGATATCTACGAAGAAGAGCTCACGCCAGGTGGACTGATTGTTATGGGAAATGAAGGTAACGGTATTTCCGACGAAGTGCGCCAACGCATCAACCGCCGACTGCTGATTCCCGATTTCCATCAAGGAGAAACGGCTGACAGTCTGAATGTTGCCATCGCCACCGCCATCACTTGCAGCGAATTCAGGCGGAGGGCTGTTCGTGGATAATAACCTTGATTTTTGAGATACGATGACCGTCGAGTTCTGTTACTTCAAATGTGAAGTTCTGGAAGTCGATGCGTTCGTGAAGTTCCGGGAAATCACCTTTAATCTCCAACAGCAGCCCCGCCAACGAGTCGGCATCTCCCTCAACTTCCTCAAATATCTCATCGTCGAGATCTAGAATCTTATATAGATCGCTCAATAGCGTCTTACCTTCAAACACATAGGTATTCGCATTGATACGGGTATAAGGCTTTTCCTCCTCATCATACTCATCGTTGATCTCACCTACAATCTCCTCCAGGATATCCTCAAGGGTAATGATGCCGCTGGTACCGCCAAACTCATCAACCACGATGGCAATATGCACCTTGTTCTCCTGAAAATCGCGCAGCAAATCATCAATCTTCTTCGTCTCAGGCACGAAATATGGCGGACGGATCAGCGACTGCCAACGAAAGTTTGAGGGTTTCGACAGATAAGGCAGCAAGTCCTTGATATACAGGATACCGCGAATATTATCAATAGAACCTTGATAGACAGGAATTCGTGAGTAGTTGTTCTCAACAACACACTTCAGCACATCGGCGAAAGAAGTACGGAAGTCAAGATCAACCACATCCTGACGACTGGTCATCACCTCTTTGGCAGTCTCATCGCCAAAACGCACAATGCCTTCGAGCATATTCTTTTCCTCCTTCAGGTCATTCTTGTCGGTAAGTTCCAATGCCTGCTCAAGGTCGTCAACGCTCAGCACATGATTTTCCTTTTGAACAATCTTCTCAGCCAGCACACCAGAACGAAGCAGAATCGAAGCCAACGGATAGAACAGCTTCTGCAACATGATGATACCCGAAGCTGAGAAACGGCAGAATGCCAAGGGATGCTGGCTGGCATATACCTTCGGCATGATTTCACCAAAAAGAAGGAGAAGGAACGTGAGCAATACCGTAATGACTACGAACTCCAACCAGTAAGCTGTACCAAAATCAATGACATGCGCAATAAAATAATTGGCCAGCATGATGATGGTGACGTTCACCAGATTGTTTGTAATCAGGATGGTGGCTAAAGTACGTTCCGATTCTCGTCGCAAATCAGTAATCTGACGGTCACTTTCGTTTTTCTCTTCATCCAAATCGTTCAGATCGTTGGGCGAAAGAGAGAAGAAAGCAATCTCCGATCCTGAGGCATAGCCAGAGAATAACAAGAGTACACAAGAAAGTACGCCAGCAATAATAGCACCTGAGGTAGGTACTAAGAACTGAACTTCGCTAAATATTTGTTGAAGATAGTCCATTGTCAGAACGGCAGAGCCTCGTCGGGCTTGTTGTCGGGCTCAGGCGCTACTACTGCCTCATTGGCAGAAGGAGCAGCCGAAGGTTTTGGAGACAGAAGCTCCATGTTGTCAGCCCATATTTCTGTAGCATAACGACGCTGTCCCTGCTTGTCATCGTATGAGGTATAACGGATACGCCCCTCGATATAAAGCTTGTCGCCTTTATGCACATATTTCTCTACAATTTCGGCTAATCGGCGCCATAGAATAATATTATGCCAATCGGTATGATCAGGTACCTGCGTACCATTCTGTAGTGTATAACCACGCTCAGTAGTAGCCAGGCGCACACGAGCCACAGCCACACCCTGATCCACATATCTCACTTCGGGATCCTGTCCGACGTTTCCAATAAGCATAACTTTATTCATAGTACATTACATTTTAGCCTTACCTAAATAACGGAATTTAAAGTTCTTACCCTTAGCTGAGGGGAACTGACTGCGCTCATCCACACGCTCACGCAGATGCTCCACGATACGCTCATAGCAGTCAAGTCCCGACTCTGCCTTCACACGAGCCGCAAACCTTGTATCACGATACTGGAACTTACCTGTACCAGGAACCATCAGCACGCGTTTGAAGTCGAGTGTTCCTTCATACCAGCCCGGGCAGATCTCATTCAATCGGTTCACCACAGGTGAAGCCTGTTTCTGTGCTGGAGTCTCAGGCGCATGTACCGCCTTCTTATCCTTAAAATCCTGCATGGTTGAAGCGTCAGTCTTTATAATGATAAAATAGACACGGGGATGGATCTTATAACGTTTGGGATAAAACACATCACTAGCCACATACTCGCGGATGTCAGCCTCTAACTCAGGATCTACATCGATCTCATCAATACTTCTTAAAAAGTCTATAGCATCATCAACTGTAGAAACGAGTGTTTCACGGTCAAAATATCTTAAATATAAATTCATTTGATAATGTTGTTTTCCTAAAAGAGCGGAAAACGGGACTCGGACCCGCGACCCCAACCTTGGCAAGGTTGTGCTCTACCAACTGAGCTATTTCCGCGTTTTTCAAAAATACGTGAAGAGGAGGAGACTCGAACTCCCACGTCGCAATTGACACTACCCCCTCAAAGTAGCGCGTCTACCAATTCCGCCACCTCTCCATCATATAACGATGAATAAAAAAGAGTGCCCAGAACAGGACTCGAACCTGCACGCCTCGCGGCACACGCACCTGAAACGTGCGCGTCTACCAATTCCGCCACCTGGGCATTTCAACATGTTGAGCGGAAAACGGGACTCGGACCCGCGACCCCAACCTTGGCAAGGTTGTGCTCTACCAACTGAGCTATTTCCGCGTCTTCTTCGAAGACTTGGCATTTTTGGCTTCGCCTCGGCCTAAAAGCAAGCTTTTTCGGCTCTCGACTTGCTCAAAAATTCCGCTTTCTTCAAGGCATTTCTCTAAATGCGAGTGCAAAGGTAATGCTTTTTTTTGAACTGACAAACTTTTCAGCAGTTTTTTTTCAAAAAAATCTTTCCTTTCCTCATTTTTGCCCTCCTCCACTACCCTACACCTTATATATAAATAAGCAATCAGGTGCCAGTTTACTTCACAATGACTTTCTTCCCTTGATGGAGATAGATGCCTTTGGTGCTGGGTTTGCGAGTGAAACGATGTCCTTGCAAGTCATAGTAGCAGTCGTCAGAAGCATCATCATACCTTACCACCTTGATACCTGTCGTCTGTCCGGCCTTGTAAAGCAGCTCGTCATAATTGTAATAGCCGCCGTTGGCAAAGGGCATAATACATGTCAGCAAGTCGCCATTGGTGAAGATGATTTCCACGGGTGCAGCTTCCGAAATGGCAGCACCCTTCCAATACCAGATATGACGACCATTGTCGGTGGTACCCACCATTGTGCAGGGATCGCCACCTTGATTGCTGTGCAGGTCAACATCCGTATTACCAGCCGTGCGCACCTTACAATAGACCGGTTCATCCCAACAGAAGCGCGGCAGTTCGAAAAAGGCGCCGTAACACCCATCCTCCACCTGCACGCAGTCAGGAGCATCGGCAGGACGCGTATAGTCAGGTTCCTCGGGTTGCGGCAGTGCCGGAGCATCGGCATCGGGGAATACCGTCAGTCGCAGATCTGTACACCCATAAGGCACCAGGTCGATATACTCCCGCTCGCCGCCCAGCAGCGTCAGATGCCCTTGTTCGGGCAGATGCGGAGTAAAACGGTTATCAACCAAATCCCAGTCAATCTGTCTGACGGGAATACGCAGGCGCACAGGTGCATATTGCTTATCGAAAGGAATAGATTCCTCGGTCTTCGCTACGGCAGGATGACTCACCTGTATAGGCTGCCCGTCGGTAGCATAGGCATAGTTGAAATTGCCCGTAGGCGTGATGTTCCAGCATTTGAAATCAGGATTCTCTGATTTCTTGCCGTGCATACATTCATACTCCTCGGTATCCTCTGTCATCTGTTGCGGGATGGCATAGGAGAAGAGCAGCGGCCCACGCTGGAAACAGATGCCCTGTCCTTCAAGTTTATTCGCCTCAACCGTCATGGGCAGCGTTAGCGTGATGACATCCCCATTCCTGACAGTTTCAGGGAGCCTGACGAATGTGCCAGCCTCCAACGGTATGCCGACAGCAGTACCGTTGACGCTCACAGACGCCTGCTTGCACCAGGTCGGGATGCGCAGCGTCAGGGGGATGGCAGCGCCCTGTTGCCCGCTGACGCTGAATGTCAGCACCTCATCAAAGGGATAGTCGGTAGCACAGGTAATGGTCAGGTTGCCCCCCGTTGTTTCGAATCTGGCGCTACTGGGTCCGTAGATGGTAGCCACCGCCCCACCCTCGTTGTCGGTCATCCACATGCGGCTGACCATGTTAGGCAGCATGCGGTTAACGTTGCCCGAGCAGCACTCGGTCTCGTGAGTAGGCCGATAAGCCATCCAGGTAGAGCCATACTTGTAGATATTATGGTTCGAGGTGCCTGTGGCGATGAACTGGTTGACAGACGAGAAATACTGCAACGATCGGAAGTCCTTGGTGATGGCTCCCATTCCGGCATTATAGATGGCTTTTTCTATCTTGTCAGCCCATTCAGCCTCGCCTGTCACCGCCAGATAATGCTGCAGCGTCCACGTCAGGTCCACCACGTCGCAAGTCTCATGACTATGACTGACGTCATCTCCAAGCAGGAACTCCGCACTCGTAGGCACCCCGTCGGGCAGCATCGACTCGCGTTCCACCTTGCGGATAGCCGTCATGGCCAGGTCAAGATAGTGCTTCTTGCCCGTATAGGCATAGAGCAACAGAGGCAGCTTCAGCATCTCGCAGAAGGTGACGCTATGCATGTAGAACGGCTCATCGCTGGTGATGGCCTTCTCGTCAACGGCAAAGCGATCTGGTATGGCCCATGACTCTTCAGCCAGCTGCAGCAGCTTGGGATTGCCAGTCTTACCATAAGTCCACAGGATGCCCTCAATCGACATGATGTTACGCCCGCCAACAATGCCGCCAGCCAGATCATTAGGACTAAAGTTCAGGTAATGCCGCTCCAGTGCCTGAGGAATACGTTCATCTCCGTCGTGCTCATACTTGGCCTGTAAGACCCTGAAGAACACCGACATAGGCCAGGTGATGCCCTCTAAAGTCGAGTTACCCAGAATGCCCTTCTCATTGGGATGAGCCAATGTATATTCGATGCCTTCCATCGCTTTCTCCACCATCTCGTCGGCATTTATCTCGTAGCCAAGTCTGAGCAAGCCATCCGTATAATAAGCCGTCTGTTCATAGCGCCACCAGTTGGCACCATAGCTCTCGTCGGCACGTGATATCTCACCAGCCCACAGACAAGTGTTATATGGGTATGACAAAGCCTCCGGATGCCCCGTCAGTCCGTCGTGCTGCCGTTGCAGCAAAGTCTGTAGCCAACCCTTTGGGTGAATGTCGCTTACCCCACCCGCATTATATTTATAATAAGAAGCAGCTTGTCCCGTAAGAGTCAAGTTACAGGCTGTCAGTAAGAAAAAGAATCTTACAAACGAAAAAAACTTCTTCATAACTAAAACATTATTAATTATTGCTGCAAATTTACACATAATTAAATAATAATACCTCATGCCTTAGTCCATGCGGGAGCGGTAGTCGTCGTAGGTGAAGGTGCGCAGCGTTTCGAGCGTGCCGTCCTGATGGAGCATGGCGATGGAGGGATGGGTAATACCATTGAAGGTGTTGGTCTTCACGGTCGTGTAATGGATCATATCTTCGAAGATCACCTCCTCGCCAGGCTCCAGTTCATGTTCGAACTGCCAGTAGCCCATGAAGTCGCCACTCAGGCAGCTGTTGCCGCCCAGGCGATAGAGGTGAGCAATCTGTGGTGAGTGCTCATCGAAATGCTTGGCACCACGCACATCGGGATAGTAAGGCATCTCCAGACAATCTGGCATATGACAGGTAAAGCTAACATTTAAGATAGCCGTCTTAATCCCCTGGTCCTCAACCACATCTACTACATGGGAAACCAGCGGCCCCGTCTGCCAGGCAAAGGCACTTCCTGGCTCGAGTATCACCTTCAGCCAGGGATAGCGCTGATGGAATTTCTGCATCAGCGAGATGAGCAGACCGGTATCATAATCCTTACGCGTCATCAAGTGACCGCCCCCGAAGTTGATCCACTCCAGCTGCGGAAACCAACGTGAGAACTTGGCTTCGATATGCGTCAGCGTGCGCTCGAACACGTCTGCCCCGCTTTCGCAATGGCAATGGCAATGGAAGCCCTTGATATCCTCGGGCAGCTGCTCAGGCAGCTTGTCGGCAGAGATGCCGAATCGCGTACCAGGGGCACAGGGGTTATAGAGCAGCGTCTCCACTTCGGAATATTCCGGATTCACGCGCAATCCCAACGACACGCCTGCGGCACGCTCGTGAAACCGCTCATACTGCGACAGCGAGTTGAACGTGAGATGCGACGAGCACGCCACGATCTGGTCGAACTCATCGTCGGTATAGGCCGGCGAATAGGTATGGGCTGGTGCACCAAACTCCTCGAAGGCCAGACGAGCCTCGGAGAGCGAGCTGGCAGTGGTGGAACGGATATACTCGCGGAAGATGGGAAACGTCTTCCATAGAGCAAAGGCCTTGAAGGCGAGGATCACCTCTATATCAGCTTTCGCCGCAACATCAGCGATCAGCTGGAGATTGCGGCGAAGCAGGGTTTCCTCAATGATATATACGGGGGTTGCCATTATTCTTTCTTTAGAGGTACAAGGACGCTGAACGTACTGCCTTGACCTTCTACCGACTCAACGGTACAATCGCCGCCGTTCTTACGGGCGAAGTCCTGACAGAGCTGGAGTCCGAGACCTGAGCCTTCCTCACCGCTCGTGCCGTAGGTGGTCTCACCCTTATGGAAGATGGAGTCAAGACGGTCGGCAGCGATACCCACACCATGGTCGCGCACGCTAATCTTGGCGAAGTCGCCCTCAGTGGTCATCAGGATGTCGATCGTAGATCCTTCTGGCGAGAACTTCACGGCATTCGACATGAAGTTGCGCACCACCGTCTTCAGCATATCGTTATCAGCCCTGACGATAAGGGGGGCATCGGTGCGCACCAGGTTAAGCTTGATGTTCTTGGTTTCGGCGATCATCTTGAAGATATCCACCACACCAGGGATGATGTCGTTCAGGTCGAGATCCTGAGTCACCACATTCAGCTTACCTGTCTGGCTCTTAGTCCACTTCAGCAGGTTGTCAAGCAGGTCGTGCACCTCCTCAGACTCCTTATTGGCCTTATCCAGCAACTCGTAGAGCTCTGGTCCGACAGTCTCTTTGGGCACGGAAGCCACCACCAGGTTGAGCACCATGCGGATGCTGGCCATGGGCGAGCGCAGGTCGTGGGCAATCACTGAGTACATCTTGTCGCGGTTGCTCAGCGTGGCGCGCAAATCGGCATTCTGCTGCTCGATGATTCGCTTGGCAGCCACCAGCGAGATCTGTTGCATCACACGCATCAACAGCTCTTCCTTGTTAAACGGCTTTGTCAGGAAGTCGTTTGCACCCACCTGAAAGCCCTTTACCAGATCGGCAGGGGTGTTCAGGGCGGTGAGGAAGATGATGGGGATATCCTTTGTCGTTTCGTCTTTCTTCAGAATAACGGCAGTATCAAAACCGCTGATGTCGGGCATCATCACATCGAGCAAGATCAGGTCGGGATGCTCCTTTCTGGCCATCTCGATACAAGTGGTACCATTGTTGGCTGTGCACACCTGAAACTTCTCGTTGGTCAAGAGGATCTTCAACAACAAGACGTTACTGACTACATCATCGACAATAAGTACTTTATACTCACTTCGGTTTATTTTTGATTCTAAAGATTGTCCTGCGTCCATATTAAGGATAGTATTTTGCTGCAAAAATAATGCAATAATTTGAAATCACCAAATTATTGCACCATTTTTTCACAAAAACGCCTGTTTCTACTTGTATTCAGCCCATGATTTGATGCCAATCTCATCTAATTGAACTGTACAGAAGGCATGAATAAAGGCACTTGCCAGGCGGCTGTTGGTGATCAGCGGCACGTTCAGATCGATGGCTGCGCGACGGATCTTATAGCCGTTGGTCAGCTCGTGGGTAGTAAGGTTCTTGGGGATATTCACCACCATGTCGATCTTGTGCTGATGCAGCAGGTCGAGGGCTGTAGGCGCACCAGATGGCTCCTGACTCTCAGAGGGCCAGAGCACACGCGTGTTCTCAACACCATTCTCCGTCAGGTATCTCGAGGTGCCGCCTGTGGCATAAAGCTCGTAGCCGTGACTCACCAGCATGCGGGCGGCATCGAGCATCTCGGCCTTCTGCTTGGCAGAACCTGTTGACAGCAAGACCGTCTTTTTAGGGATGCGATGGCCCACGGAGAGCATAGCTTTCAGAAGTGCGGTATCGGTATTGTCGCCGATGCAGCCCACCTCGCCTGTCGAAGCCATGTCCACACCCAGCACAGGGTCGGCTTTCTGCAGTCGGTTGAAGCTGAACTGCGAGGCCTTGATGCCCACATAGTCGAGGTCGAAGAGATTCTTGTGCGGCTTCTCTACCGGCAGTCCCAGCATCACCTTCGTGGCCAGGTCGATGAGGTTCAGCTTCAGCACCTTCGACACAAACGGGAACGAGCGTGAGGCTCGCAGGTTGCACTCTATCACCAGGATATCATTGTCGCGCGCCATATACTGGATGTTGAAGGGGCCGTTGATATGCAGCGCCTTGGCGATCTGACGGGAGATGCGTTTGATACGGCGGACGGTCTCTACATACAGTTTCTGCGGTGGAAACTGGATGGTGGCGTCGCCCGAATGCACGCCGGCAAACTCGATATGCTCGGAGATGGCATAAGCCAGTATCTCGCCATCCTTCGCCACGGCATCCATCTCGATCTCCTTGGCGTGCTCGATAAACTTCGACACCACAACGGGATGATCTTCTGACACGTTGGCTGCCAGCTGCAGGAACTTCTCCAGCTCCTCCTTGTTGGAGCACACATTCATGGCAGCACCCGACAGCACATAGGAAGGGCGCACCAGGACTCGGGCTGGTTCACGCCTATCTCATTCAGCATCTGCGAGAACTTGGCACGATCCTCAGCGCCGTCGATATCTACCGCCTGCGTACCGAGGATGTTCACATGCTGCTCATCGAGATACATCGCCAGATTGTTTGGTATCTGACCACCCGTGGAGACAATCACGCCATGAGGCTGCTCCATATCGATGATGTCCAGCACACGCTCGAAGGTGAGTTCATCGAAATATAGGCGGTCGCACATGTCGTAGTCGGTAGAGACGGTCTCGGGGTTATAGTTGATCATCACCGAGCGCCAGCCCTCCTTGCGGATGGTGTTCAGCGCCTGCACGCCACACCAGTCGAACTCTACCGACGAGCCGATGCGGTAGGCTCCCGAGCCCAGCACGATGATGCTTTTCTTGTCGTTCTCATACTGGATATCGCTCGCCACGCCCGAATAGGTGACGTACAGATAATTGGTCTGCGCCGGATACTCGGCTGCCAGCGTGTCGATCTGCTTCACCACAGGCAGGATGCCCAACTGCTTTCTGCGGTTGCGAACCAGCAGAAGTGCCTTGTGCATAGTGTCGATCTCGCTCTCCAGACCGACGGCACGGGCTATCTGGAAATCAGTAAATCCATAGACCTTTGCCTCGCGAAGCAGGTCGGCTTCAAGCGTGTTGATATTCTGTTTCTTCAGGCGTTCGTCGATATCGATGATATGCTTCAGCTTCTCGAGGAACCACTTGTCGATCTTGGTCAGTTCGTGAATGCGGTCGATGGTGTATTCCGGCAGATGCATCGCCTTGGAGATGACGAAGATACGCTTGTCGGTAGGCTCACGAAGGGCTGCGTCGATATCGGCAATCTTCAGCTCCTTGTTCTCCACATAGCCGTGCATGCCCTGCCCGATCATACGGAGACCTTTCTGGATGGCTTCCTCAAAGGTGCGTCCGATAGCCATCACCTCGCCCACGCTCTTCATGCTTGAGCCGAGCTCCTTATCCACGCCGTGGAACTTCGACAAGTCCCAACGGGGAATCTTACATACCACATAGTCGAGTGCAGGCTCGAAGAAGGCGCTGGTGGTCTTGGTCACCGAGTTCTTCAGCTCGAAGAGTCCGTAGCCCATGCCCAGTTTGGCAGCCACAAACGCCAAGGGATAGCCGGTGGCCTTTGAAGCCAGGGCGGAACTTCTTGACAGACGGGCATTCACCTCGATGACACGATAGTCTTCCGACTGGGGATCGAAGGCGTATTGCACGTTACACTCACCCACGATACCGATATGTCGGATGATCTTAATCGCCAGCGCACGAAGCTTATGGTATTCAGAGTTGGTGAGCGTCTGCGACGGGGCTATCACGATCGACTCGCCGGTATGGATGCCGAGCGGGTCGAAGTTCTCCATGTTACAAACGGTAATGCAGTTGTCATAACGGTCGCGCACCACCTCGTATTCTATCTCTTTCCAGCCCTTCAACGACTTCTCTACCAGCACCTGTGGCGAAAAGGCAAAGGCTTTCTCTGCCAGACGGTCGAGCTCCTCCTCATTATCGCAGAAGCCCGAACCCAGTCCGCCAAGGGCATAGGCAGCACGCAGGATCACAGGATAGCCAAGTGTCTTAGCCGCCTGACGGGCACTCTCGATATCCGAGCAAGCCTCACTCTTGATGGTCTTCACACCTATCTCGTCGAGTTTCTTCACAAAGAGCTCACGGTCTTCTGTATCCATAATGGCCTGCACGGGTGTTCCAAGCACCTTCACGCCATACTTCTCAAGCACACCACTCTGATAGAGTTCCACGCCGCAGTTGAGGGCAGTCTGCCCGCCAAAGGCCAGCAGGATACCGTCGGGGCGCTCCTTCTCGATTACTCTTTCCACGAAATAGGGCTGTACGGGAAGGAAGTAAATCTCGTCAGCCACACCTTCTGAGGTCTGAACCGTAGCAATGTTCGGGTTGATGAGCACCGTCTTGACGCCCTCTTCGCGCAAGGCTTTCAAGGCTTGTGAACCACTATAGTCGAACTCTCCTGCCTCACCAATCTTCAAGGCACCGGAACCTAACAAAAGGACCTTCTTTATATTGCTATCTTTCATAATGTCTCAATAAAACGATCAAACATAAATTCTGTATCTACAGGACCTGAGCATGCCTCTGGATGGAACTGAGATGAGAACCAGGGGTTAGTCAGGTGGCGGATGCCCTCGTTGGAGCCGTCGTTCATATTCACGAACAGCTCGCGCCAGTCGTTGCCAAGGGTGGCAGCATCAACGGCATAGCCATGATTCTGCGAGGTGACATAACAACGGTTAGTGCCCACTTCACGAACAGGCTGGTTGTGGGAACGATGACCGTATTTCAGCTTATAGATGGTGGCACCGCCGGCCTTTGCCAGCAGCTGGTTGCCCATGCAGATACCGCAGATGGGTTTGCGCGAGGCCGACATCTGTTTCTGCAGCACCTCTACAGCTGCCACACAACGATCAGGATCGCCAGGGCCATTAGCCAGGAAGAGACCATCGAACTGCATATCGGTATAGTCGTAGTTCCAAGGTACACGGATCACTTCTACCCCTCGGCGAACCAGGCAGCGGATGATGTTATGCTTCACGCCACAATCCACCAGCACCACCTTCTTGCCTGCGCCTTCGTTATAGCGGATAATGTCTTTGCAGCTAACCTTATCTACCCAGTTGATGGAGCTATAGTCTAGGCTTTCTAGGCTTCCTAGGTCTCCTAGGTTTTCTAGCCCTTCGAACTCTAGGCGGCCCATCATCACACCATGTTCGCGCAGCACCTTCGTGAGCTGACGGGTGTCGATGCCCGTCACGCCAGGCACCTGTTCGCGCTTCAGCCAGTCGCCTAAGCTCTCGCAGGCATTCCAATGGGAATAGGCTTCACTATAATCGCTCACGATGATGGCAGAAGCGTAAATCCTGTCGCTCTCCATAAAGGTGGCGATACCATCAGCCTCCATCTTGAAGGGAGGCACACCATAGTTACCCACCAACGGGTAGGTCAGCGTCATCAGCTGTCCGGCATAGCTGGGGTCTGTCAGACTCTCAGGATAGCCCATCATGGCCGTGTTGAACACCACCTCGCCAGCCACGGGTTTCTCATATCCGAAACTCTTGCCCTTAAATGTTGTTCCGTCCTGCAGAACAAGTGTTACATCTTTCATCTTTTCCATTTATCTCAATTCTATCATTTTCAAAAAGAAGGGCGAAACGTCAATAAAACGAATCGCCCTTATCACTATTCAACAGTAACTGATTTTGCCAAGTTTCTTGGTTGGTCAACATTCTTACCTTTGCAAACGGCAACATGGTAGGCCAACAATTGCAGTGGAATGGTGGCCACTAACGGTTCCAGACATTCCAGAACGTCGGGCAGCTCTATCACCTCGTCTGCTATCTTGGCTATGGTATCGTCGCCCTTCGATACAAGGGCAATCACCCTACCCTGACGCGCCTTGATCTCCTGAATATTCGACAGCACCTTCTCGTACATGGCATTATGCGTGGCGATGACCACCACAGGCATATCGGAATCTATCAAGGCAATCGGCCCATGTTTCATCTCGGCAGCCGGATAGCCCTCGGCATGGATATAGGATATCTCCTTCAGCTTCAAGGCGCCTTCCAAGGCTACGGGATAAGAATAGCCGCGACCTAAATACAGGAAGTTGTGCGCATAAGTGAAGGTACGGGCCAGATCAGCCACCTTGTCGTTGGTCTTCAGTACCTCACGGATCTTATCAGGAATCTCACTCAAGCCTTTCACGATCTCCAGATATTCGTCGCGCTTGATGGTACCCTTGGCTTCACCCATGGCCAATGCAATCATGGTCAGCACAGTCACCTGTCCGGTAAAGGCCTTCGTGGAAGCCACACCGATCTCTGGACCTACATGGATATAGGTTCCGGTATCTGTGGCACGGGGAATGCTTGAGCCGATGGCGTTGCAGACACCATAGATAAAGGCGCCTTTCTCCTTCGCCAACTGCACAGCAGCCAGCGTATCAGCCGTCTCACCACTCTGGGAGATGGCAACTACCACATCATCCTTACCGATGACAGGATTACGATATCTGAACTCACTGGCATACTCCACCTCTACAGGCACGCGCACCAACGACTCTATGATCTGCTTTCCGATCAGTCCGGCATGCCATGAAGTACCACACGCCACTATCACCACACGCTTGGCATTCAACATCTGACGACGATAATCGATCAATGCGGAAAGCGTCACATGATCAGCCTCTATATTCACACGCCCTCGCATGCAGTTAGTGAGACATTCGGGCTGCTCAAAGATCTCCTTGAGCATGAAGTGAGGATACCCGCCTTTCTCTATCTGACCAAGATCGATATCTACCGTCTTGACCTTCGGCTCCTGTTCCTCACCTAAGATGCTGACAACCTTGAGCTCCTGACCACGACGGATTACGGCAATATTGCCATCCTCGAGATACACCACCTTATCGGTATATTCCACAATCGGACTGGCATCGCTACCCAGGAAGAACTCATCGTCGCCGATACCCACCACCAGAGGACTCTGCTTGCGGGCTGCGATAATCTGATCAGGATCACGCTTGTCGATCACGGCAATAGCGTAGGCACCAATCACCTGATAGAGTGCCACCTCAACAGCCGTCAGCAGATCGAGCTGCTTATGCTCCTTGATATACTCTATCAACTGCACCAGCACTTCGGTATCGGTATCAGATACGAAATGAACGCCCTTGGCCTTCAGCTTCTCCTTCAGGTCGGCATAGTTCTCGATGATACCGTTATGGATAATGGCCAGATTCTTAGATTCGGAATAGTGCGGATGGGCATTACGTGAAGAAGGCTCACCATGGGTAGCCCAACGCGTATGAGCAATACCAATGGTACCGCTAACATCCTTGTCATTACAATATTCAACGAGATTATCAACCTTTCCTTTCGACTTATAAACGTTCAGGCTGCTATCGTCGTTAATCAATGCGACACCTGCGCTGTCGTAACCACGATACTCAAGTCTTCTTAAGCCTTTTATCAGAATAGGAAAAGCCTCTTTATGGCCTATATATCCAACGATTCCGCACATATGCTTTTAATGTTTGTGTCAATTTTTGGCTTTAAAAATAGCCCACCAGAATCAACTGATGAGCTCTTTTTATTGGCGGTGCGTACGAGATTCGAACTCGTGACCTCCTGCGTGACAGGCAGGCATTCTAACCTACTGAACTAACGCACCTTTTCATGCGTAATTAAAAAAGGTTGCGGTGCGTACGAGATTCGAACTCGTGACCTCCTGCGTGACAGGCAGGCATTCTAACCTACTGAACTAACGCACCAGAAAGCACTCTTTCTTCTTAGCGGGTGCAAAGGTAGGAATAAAATCCGAAACGAGTACCGCATCACGATAATTCACGCCATCATAAAGCCAATCCTTAATGGTGGCAGAGGTTTCAAACCCCATCTTTCGGAACAGATTGATAGATGATTCGTTGGTCTTATCGATAAAGGCAAAGAGCTGATGCAGATGCAACACGCCAAGGGCATATTGCGTAACTGTCTGAAGGGTACTGCTGCCATAGCCCTGTCGGCGGAAGGCATCAAGGATGATCAGTCCCACCTCTGCCCTACAGTTGCCGGGGTCGAAGTTCACCACATCCACGATACCCACCACCTCATGCCGTTCGTTCTCGATCATCATCCTCACCTGACGATCCATATAGATATCATCAGAGGCATGCGCCACATAATCGTGAAGGGCATAACGCGAGTAAGGCACATTCGTGGTGCCCACATTCCAGAGTTTCACATCATTCTCGATCCTGTAAAGCAGATCAAGATCCTCTGGCTCGATGGCACGCAGATGAACAGTTGGAAGATTTGAAATCATAAATGCAGTTTTTTACGTAAGATGTCAACCAAGGCAATGGATGCCCGGAAATAGATGGCCATCTTCACAGGTATCGTATAGACGAAGCTCAGATGACTGTAATGCTTCTGAAAGAATATCAGCATGGCCTGATAGAAGATGTGTACATAGCGATAATCCGACTTCAACGTTGACTTACCTTTATAATGGATGATGGGATACGGCAGATACCAGTTCTCCCACCCACCCTTCAGCAGACGATAAGAAAGGTCGATATCCTCGCCATACATAAAGAAGTCTTCGTCGAGCAGTCCTACGGTCTTCAGCGCCTGATGGCGCAACAGACAAAAAGCGCCGCTCACCACCTCTATCCTGCAAGGCTGGTCCCATGGCAGGTCACTCATATAATAACGTTTAGTGAATCCCAGCATCTTCCGGGCAGCCACCCAAGGTGTAGGTACAGCCCGACGGGACTCTGGTGCGCGTGAGCCATCCTCATAACACATCATCACACCAGCGCCACCCGCCTTCGGATGTTCGTCCATGAAGGCAAGCACGCCACGAAAGGTGTCCTGACGCACTACCGTATCAGGATTCAGCAGCAACACATATTCGCCTTGTGCCCGACGGATAGCCTGATTATTAGCCTTGGCAAAACCGAGGTTCTCCAGATTCAAAATCAGATTAACCCACGGATATTCCTGCCTGACGATCTCTACGCTATCATCATCGGAATGATTGTCAACTACAAACACCTCGCCCTCGATTCCCTCAAGGGCCTTTTGTACGCTCTTAAGACATTCCTCCAAATAAGAACGCACATTGTAGCTGACGATCACGACACTCAGTTTCATGCTTCCGTCTCGGCCTCACAACGGTTCATACTTGGATAGACAAACGGCAGGCATAATGCCAGGATGATGCCCAGATAACCGAAGGTAGGGTTCATATATATATAATATAATAAGGTGTCAGCCCATAAGGGCAACAACAGTAGCAACAGTCTGATCATGCCCCATTTCCTCAGAGCGACAGCCTTACCTGTTATCAGTTCCTGGTGTATCTTCTCAAACTTGAACAGGCGCAGTCCTAAGAAGGCACAGCCCAGCGTCATCAGTTCCATCAGAAAAGTCAGCAGGAATTCTGACTGCTTATCCGTAGCCAACAGGCCAGGCACTACCACTTCTGTCTCATAAAGACAGACAATCATCAAAACCAGCACAATGCCCGACACAAAAAAGGTCATCAATAGTTTCTTCGTCTCTTTCATTTATCTTTATCTTCAAACAAAGTTCGGTTCATAATAGAGCGCCCCAGCGTCACCTCGTCGGTATATTCCAGTTCGTTACCAACGGCAATGCCTCGGGCAATCACACTGATCTTCACGTCGTAGCCAGCCAGCTTGCGGTAGATATAGAAGTTGGTGGTGTCGCCCTCCATCGTAGGACTGAGTGCCAGAATCACCTCCTGGATATCTCCTTCAGCCACACGTTTCACAAGCGAGTCGATCTCTATATCACCAGGTCCGATGCCGTCCATCGGAGAGATGATGCCTCCTAACACATGATAGCGCCCATGAAACTGCTGGGTGTTCTCAATAGCCATCACATCCTGCACACTCTCAACGACACAGACGGTCGTGGCATCCCTGCGCGTATCTGCACAGATGGGACAAGTGTCTGTATCGCTGATGTTATGACAGGTGTGGCAGTATTTCACTTCACGCTTCAGCTGACTGACAGCTTCGGCAAACTGCACCACATCCGACTCTTCCTGACGAAGCATCCACAACACCAGGCGCAAGGCTGTCTTACGTCCGATGCCAGGCAACTTCGAAAATTCTGCCACTGCCTTTTCAAGCAGTTGTGAAGGGTATTGTTGTTGTATCATATTTCACTCAGTTCTAACCACCGCATTGATTTCTCGTCGAGTTCCTCGTTCAGAAGCGGCAGACGCTTACTCATGTTCGTGATTTCCTCTACTGATATCGTGCCGCCACAAAGGGCATCTTCTATCTGTTTCTTCTCAGCCTCAAGTGCTTCGATATCTTTCTCCAGCTGTTCCATCTCTCGCTTCTCCTTAAACGAGAGCTTGCGTTTGGGGCTAGGATGGCTAGGATGACTAGGCTGGCTAGCCCGGGCCGATTGGCCCGGCTGACTAGGCTGAGCGGGCTCTTTCGCCTTGTTGAACTGGCTCCACTCCCGATACTGGGTGTAGTTGCCAGGGAAATCCTTGATCTCTCCATCGCCATTGAACACCAGCAGATGATCCACCACCTTATCCATAAAGTAGCGGTCGTGACTCACCACAATCACACATCCGGGGAAGTCCTGCAGATATTCCTCCAAGATCTGTAGCGTCACGATGTCCAGATCGTTTGTCGGCTCATCGAGTACCAGGAAGTTGGGGTTTCTCATCAGTACCGTACAGAGGTACAGTTTTCTGCGTTCACCACCACTCAGCTTATACACATAGTTATGCTGCTGTTCAGGTGTGAAGAGGAAATACTGCAGAAACTGCGAGGCAGAAAAGTGCTTGCCACCGCCCATGTCGATATATTCCGCAATATCTTTCACGACATCGATCACCTTCTGCTGCTCATCAAACTGCAGTCCTTCCTGCGAAAAATAGCCAAAGCGCACGGTATCGCCAATATCAAAGCGTCCGCTATCAGGCGCCACCATTCCTAACAAGAGTTTGATGAAGGTAGATTTTCCAGTACCGTTATTACCCACAATACCCATCTTCTCGAAGCGGGAGAAGTTATAGTAAAAGTCCTTCAGGATCACCTTGTCATCGAAAGCCTTCGACACATACTGACACTCGAAGATCTTCGAACCGATATAGACGTTACGCGACTTCAAACGAATCTGGCGTTCCTCAATCCGTTGCTTCGCCACCTTCTCCAATTCATAGAAAGCCTCCTCGCGATAACGTGCCTTATGACCTCTGGCCTGAGGCATGCGGTGCATCCACTCCAGCTCTGTACGATACAGGTTGTTGGCACGAGCAATCTCCGCCCGCTTGTTGTCAAGCCGTTCCTGACGTTTCTCAAGATAATAGCTGTAGTTGCCGCGATAGGTATAGATGGTCTGATCGTCAAGTTCCAAAATCACCGAGCATACCCGATCAAGGAAAAATCGGTCGTGCGTCACCATCAGCAAAGTCTTATTACCCCGATTTAGATAACCCTCCAGCCATTCAATCATCTCCAGATCAAGATGGTTCGTCGGTTCATCGAGAATCAGCAGGTCAGGATCGGTAATCAGCACATTAGCCAAGGCTACGCGTTTCTGCTGTCCGCCGCTAAGCTGTCCCATCGGCTGTTGCAAGTCACGAATCTTCAACTGGGTGAGAATCTGTTTGGCCTTGAGCACCTTTTCCTCTTCGCCCTGATGATTAAAGCACGCATCAAGTACACTTTCCGCAGGATCGAACACAGGCGACTGCTCAAGCATACCTACCCGCAGGTCACGACGGAAGATAATCTCACCCGAGTCGTAGCCCTCTTTGCCCGAGAGTACGGAGAGGAGTGTCGATTTGCCAGTACCATTCTTAGCAATCAGTCCCACCTTCTGCCCTTCGGCAATAGAGAAACTGATCTGATCAAAAAGCACCAACGAGCCAAACGACTTCGTCAGCTGCTGCACGTCTAAGTATGGAGTTTCCTTCGCCATTATTTGGCTAAATGATTGATTTATTAATTTGTTCGATATAATCAAGAATCTCCTCGCGGCCTTGTTTCTTTTCTGAAGAGGTAACGAAAATAGGCGGCAGTTCCTCCCAAGTCTCACTCAGCACTTTCTTATAAGCCTCAACGTTCTGGCTCACTTTCGTAACACTCAGCTTGTCGGCCTTGGTGAAGATAATAGCAAAGGGAACACTCGACACGCCCAGCCACTCGATGAACTCCAGGTCAATCTTCTGAGGTTCCAGACGGATGTCGACCAATACGAAGACGTTGACCAACTGCTCACGTTGCAGGATGTAGCCGCGAATCATCTGATCCAGCTTGTCCACCTCCTTCTTCGAGCGCTTGGCATAGCCATAGCCAGGCAGATCGACAAGATACCACTCGTTATTGATGATAAAATGGTTGATGAGCAATGTCTTACCAGGCGTGGCAGAAGTCTTAGCCAACTTCTTGTTGTTCGTCAGCATATTGATCAGACTCGACTTGCCCACATTCGAACGCCCGATAAAGGCATATTCAGGCTTCGTATCCTTCGGACACATCGACTCCTGAGGCGCACTTAACGTAAATTCTGCTTTCTTAATTTCCATCACTATTTCTTTTTCGGGGACAAAGTTACAAAAAAAATCCAAAATTATTTGGAAGTTCCCGAAATAATGCGTACCTTTGCATCGTTTTTCAAAACATTGCTTCCGTTCGAGAAGCATTTCAATCACATTTTTTCAATTTCAAGGTAGAGTTTATATACTATCATTATGTATACAAAAGAAGAATTAGAATCTATGGAGATACCCCAACTGATGGGTATCGCTAATGAATTAGGTGTACAGGTCTCACAAGACAGTGCCCTTGAGGACGTCATCTATGCCATCATCGACAAGGCTGCAGAGAATAGTGCTGCCAGCGAAGATGCGCCAAAGCGGAAACGTACCCGAATTGCGAAGAAAGACACAAGTAAAGTCTATACCGTAAAAGGTGCCGATGGCGAGAATCTTGATTCTAAGTCAAATCGCACCAAGAAGGTTGAGCAGCCTTCACTCTTCGGCGATATGCCTGTTGCAGCTCCTGTAGAAGATGCGGAGCCAGCCCCTGAGGCACCAGCCCCCAAGCGTCGTGGTAGAAAGTCCAAGGCACAGCTCGAGGCAGAAGCAGCCGCCGCAGCAGCTGAGGCAGAAGCCAAGGCAGCAGAAGAGGAGGCAACAGAAGCGCCTGTTGAAGAGCAGGAGATCATGGAAGTACCTGAAGCACAGGACTTCACCCCTGCTGATGCAGAAGATACCAGTGTCGATGCAGACATCATGGAAAAGCTGCGTGAGAAGATGACCGCCCACAATAGTCCCGAGCCGAAAGACGAGATGGATGAGGATGGTGTTTGGAGTGGTGATCCTGGTGATGGTACCGACTTCATCACGGTTGTCGATATCCCCATTGAGGACCAGAGTGCTATCCCTACCCTCGATATGTTCGACCGTCCCGTTGTTCTTCAGGAGACTGAGCCAACCTTCGTCCGTAGCACAGAGACACCACGTTATGACTTCGCAGATATCATCACCGCCAATGGTGTCTTGGAATGCCTGACCGACGGCTACGGATTCCTGCGCAGTTCTGACTACAACTATCTGTCATCACCCGATGATGTGTATGTGTCACCACAGCAGATCAAGAAATATGGTTTGAAGACTGGTGACGTGGTTGACTGCACCGTTCGTCCGCCACATGACAATGAGAAATACTTCGCCCTCTCAACGGTGAAGACCATCAACGGACGTGTACCTTCAGAGGTGCGTGACCGTGTAGCCTTCGAGCACCTCACCCCACTCTTCCCTGAGGAGAAGTTCACCCTTTGTGGCGACCGCGCCACGACGAACCCCAGTGTCCGTGTCGTTGATCTGTTCTCACCTATCGGTAAAGGTCAGCGTGCACTCATCGTGGCTCAGCCGAAGACTGGTAAGACGGTGCTGATGAAGGATATCGCCAATGCCATCGCCGCCAACCATCCCGAGGCATACATCATGATGCTGCTCATCGACGAGCGTCCTGAGGAGGTGACGGACATGGCCCGTACCGTCAATGCAGAGGTCATCGCCTCTACCTTCGACGAGCCTGCCGACCGCCATGTGAAGATTGCCGGCATCGTGCTTGAGAAGGCCAAGCGCATGGTGGAGTGCGGTCACGATGTCGTGATCTTCCTCGACTCTATTACCCGTCTGGCTCGTGCCTATAACACCGTAGCCCCAGCCTCTGGTAAGGTGCTCACCGGTGGTGTCGATGCCAATGCCCTGCAGAAGCCCAAGCGCTTCTTCGGTGCAGCCCGTAACATCGAGGGCGGCGGTTCACTGACCATCATCGCTACCGCACTCGTAGATACCGGTTCAAAGATGGATGAGGTGATCTTCGAGGAGTTCAAGGGTACTGGTAACTCAGAAATCCAGCTCAACCGCTCGCTCTCCAACAAGCGTATCTTCCCAGCCATCGACCTGGTACTGTCATCTACTCGTCGCGACGATCTGCTGCTTGACGAGACCACGCTCAACCGCATGTGGATCATCCGCAAGTTCATTGCCGAGATGACACCTGTTGAGGCGATGAACACCATCCGCGACCGCCTCGTGAACACCCGCAGCAACGAGGAGTTCCTGATGTCTATGAACGGATAAGAGAAACATCTATCCTACTATATAATAATGGTGAGCCACACGGGCTCACCTTTATTTTTGGCTTCGATGATCTTCTGTTTCAGTTCATAGAGCCACTTCCGCGATTCAAGCACTCGGCCCACCATCTGATTCCTACCCACGAGGATGCAACCCTGCGTGTCCTTAACGGTATTACCCATGTGGATGCGGATGCCCTCAAACAGCGGCACACCAAGCAGCAAAGGCAACCACATCTTAAACTTCGGACTCCAAGTGATCACTACGGGGTAACGACCTTCGGGAATGGCGAAAGGTTTGAGAGCCTCTGCCTTCATGGGCGAACGAAGCACATCTTCCTTTGGAAGCGAAGTCTTCATTTCCATCACTGGCGGCTCGAGTGTGTCGCAGAAATACGTCTTTTTCTCCCCTGCAAGATACTCATCGTCGATTCGTTCCAGAATGGAAAGCCTACCAATCGTGTAGGCTCTCCGTTTTGCAATACGTGTCAATATCAATTCCATATAGCAAGTTCAAGGGCGGAACGCCCTTAATGGGACGTTGGGACAATGGGACAATGGGACGTTTTCTTCCAATGATGGCGGTCGATCGGTTCTATCCATCCGTCACGTTTCCAACGCATGATGATGTTTCGGATACCACTATCAGTACAATCTGACTTTAAAGCCTTCAATTCCTCACGAGAGAAAGCAGGTGCCAACTGATCGAAGATAGAATGATTAACCCCATACCGCTGACATTCATCCTGCGCATTCACATACTCATGGCGGAGTGCCTCACCAAAGACCTTGATCTGCTGTTTCAGGCAGTACTCGGCCATCATCAGTGCGAAGTCCAAACACGACTTGGATTCCTTGACCTTTCCCGAAAGCAGATGGAAGATGACACCGCAACGGAAGCCGATCACGGCCGCACGCTTGCGATAAGTGTCCTTTACGTGATCGATGTCCTTGGCAGCCTCGACACGTTTCTCCTCTACCCAAGCCTCAATGGCCTTGCGAAGTCGAGGTACATCCACCAATCCCGTAAATGAACGCAGACGGGTCACGGCCTCCTGAATACGGGTTTCGTCCTCTGCCGAACGCTTGCCAAACTTGGGCATCTTCGAGAAGCTACAGTCGGGCATCTCGGCAATCAGCACACGGCTCGAAAGACCGTTCTCGATATTGTCCGACTTAAAGCACTTTCTAAGGGCCCCGTTCGTACCGAGCATCGTCCAGTTGTAAGCCACATTCACTACACCCGATTCAGCTGCATCAGAGTTGTAATCCTGCCCCCACTCGCCTCGATCGAACGAGAGACGGTAGATGTCATATTTCGAACTCCAACTGCCAGCACCGTTTGTCTTTCGAAGGGTATCCAACTCCTCTCCGAAGCTATACAAGGTATGTCCCTGCGCATTCTTGAATCGCTTCAAAAGCGTTGAACAACTGACGGTTACGGGAACCTGACGAATCAAGACGTGTGGATCATCGGGAGCCTTCTCATTGGCCTTGCGACCCTTCTTACGCTCCTTCCATTCTTCCTCACGTTTACGGGCCAAAGCATCCTCCTCATCAAACTGTCGTTTCCAGATGTCTATGGCATTCTTCACGACCGACTTGTTAGAAGCCTGCTCACCACGAACAATGGTCATCAGTCCCAGGTGATGGGTATTGCCATCGCAATATTCCACTTCCACCTGATCAGCATAGGCAGCACAGATAGGCATGATGCCGCAAAGCACTGGCATGTGCATCGAGACGGGCACACCAACCAAACTTTCACGAAGTCCGATAGGCAGGGCTTTCACATTCACCTTAATACCCGTCTCAGCAGCCACCGCCTCGGCATCCTCGATTTCATCTGAAGAGATACCCAATTCGAGTGCATCCACAATCTGCTGCATCACCTTCGAAATACCCTTGGGCTCTTCCTTGCAAGCCGAGTCAATGACTGATTTCAGTTCCACATCGGAAAGTCCGAAACGGGGCATTACCGCCATCAACACCTCTTTCTTATTGTCACAGATGGCTCGGAGATTCACGGCCAACTTATGCAGTTTGACATTGCGCTCACCCTCGGCTGGCTCACCGCCATTCCTCCGCCACCACTCGGCGATTATAGAGGTATAGGGAATACCCTTGAATGACAACCCCATTTCCTGAGATCCCTCGGCTACGCTCGGGATGACAGTGTAGGGATTGTCATCTCGACTAAGCCCCCCTTTACTGTCATCTCGACTAAGCGCAGCGCATGGAGAGATCTCCGGCTCAAACAACCGCTCACTCACATACTTCGTATGATCCTCGGGCACCATATAGATACACCTCGAAACGTCCTTTACGGCAGCATCGGGTGTGAACCCCGTCGCCTCCTGCATCAGTTCCTGAGCCGTTTCAGCTGTCATCCCCTCTGGCAATTCCACCAACACATGAGTACCACGACGAACACTTTCCTCAATGAGCAACGGCACCAATGGCGACTTTTCCAAAAGTCGGGCAACAATCTCGTCGGTATGGCCCTTCTCATCAAAGTCGAGCATCAGACGATTCAGCGGCTTCACGGCATCGGCTATGGCACGATGATTGTCCTTAAACTCAGCGCAATGAGGTGTCCAGACTGGCAGACGATGTTTCAGTTCCTCGTCACCTTTCTCTATACGTGCACACATCTGAGCCAACCAAGATTCCCGCCTCAAAGCCTCCCAGTCTTCTCGGGTGGCAGGAAGGCAAGGGGCCCCATGCCCCTTACCTATACAAGTGAACTTCATTGCTGAAATAATTGCTTCCTGTGTCATAAAAGTTCCTCCTTTCTTTAATGATTGGTCCATAGTGTATTCGTCTTGCGGGTCATCAGCCACGCTGCAATCTCAAGAGTCTCTTCGTGGAAGAGCTGCTTCATCAACTCCAACGGATACTTCTTAGGGAACGAGAAGTCAATCTTCACGCGGCCGCGATTGGTTTTCTCACGGGTGATCTTCACAGAGGCATGAGCCGTCTCGAAGAGAGTCTCATACATCGGACCTCGTGAACCTCGGTTCCATCGTTTCACCCGGGTACGACCGTCGGCATCCACCTCGATACCACCCTCATATCTCACCCGGTTGCCATTGGTTACCACCTTGTCTGATTCCCAAGGACAGGGAAAGACGTTGATATCGCCGTTGGTCTGGAAGTTAACACTGCCGTTCATCTGGACGTTCTGCTGCAAAAGCAGTTTCTTAAAATTCTTTTTAATCATTGTTGAGTTGAATTTTCGAGAGAAGTTTTCGAGAAAGGGCCCTACACCGCAAACGGCGCTCAATTGATTCCCTCGACCTCAACTCATGTTAATAATTTAAATAAGGTGAAAACGCTGTGATTTCATCACTCCGAGATGATTCACCTTGCTCATCTCCATTTTGTCACGATTGGCCCGAATGCCGCGCCAAGCCGCCTTAATTGTTGATCTTTTGCTCATAATCCAAATTTTATTTTACGTCGGCTCCTTAAACCGACCTTTAAGTTATTTTTCTGATGCAAAGGTACAACAATTATATTGCGGTTGAAAGAAAAATACTGTATAACACGTTGATACACAAGCAATTACAAGTTTATACAAGTATACCACAAGTATTTGTACAAGTATAAACACGAAAAAAGGGAACCGACTTGCATCGATTCCCTTAATTTGAGATAATTTTAGTGGTTAAACCACCTGTGAATTCCAGTTTGATTCAGACTTATCGTATAAATGATTCTCGTGAAGTACCATCCAAAGATCTCGTTTTCGCGATACATCCGAAATCTTCTTTTCTTTCACCATTTTATTCACCTTGTCTGTTATCTGCGTTGGTTTCATGTCCTGAATATCTATAAGGAAGCTATTAGCCTCTTGATCGTCACCAAAGAATATCGGCTTCAATTTCGCTACAATCTCATCCTGATTGGTAACCACCCCTTTCAGCAATGGTTGTAATTTCCCTATCAACAGCAATACACTATACAGGTCATACAATTCCCGCCTTGATAGTTTCAGGTAGTTCACTTTAAGTCCCATGGCCTGTAAATCCTGAGGATTTCTCAGTTCGCTCCATTTCATACCTTTCAGCCAATTGTATAGCCTCTGATGTTCCTCGGCTATCTTGGTTCTATCGACCTCCGAAAAGGTCTTTCCACCAAGAAATGCATCGCAGTATTTCCTATAAAGATGGCAGTTGACACTCTCATCTTTGCGAAGTCTTTCCAGATGATCCTCAAACACACGTTCAGGCCAATGCTCCACCGTACGATGCATATCACCAACAGCCTCGCGTACCTTATTAAATATATAAGAAATCTTTTCCACCTCAGCCTCACTCATGCCCAATGCCTGATGCGACCTACATACCTCGTTCAATTTCTTAGCTATCTTATTCATCCAAAGGATATCCTCATGACAAATGGAAATTTTCAGAAGTTGCACATAGTGTTCAGCTAAACGGATGATCTCTTGCAGGTTTTCCTTATTAATGTCTATCCCTGACAACCGACTGGCTATCAGCTGCAATTTGCTTTCAGCCTTGGTATAAGGCATATAAACACTATCGCCAAGTGGACTCTCAGGTAGAACGCGATGTCGAGAAATCTGAGTTTTTGTATTCTCCGTAGCACCAGGAATCGAAATAAAAACGGTGATATGCCCGTCAGTTCTTTCTACGATGGCATTGCATTGATGATTCTCGTCGAGCAAAGGATGCAACTCCTCGGTTTCCTCTTTATCGATATAGCCGATACGTTCATAGTCGATATAGGCTGCTATGGCATTCTGATCTATTGGGTTCTCAGGCTCAGCCACCAACATCACCTGCTGGCCCTTTTTCAGACCTGCCACGAACTGCTCGGCAGCCTCGGTTGCCTCATCAAAGCTCAGATGGTCGCCCATCTGAAACCTGATGCCAGTAATTGTAAATTCCGTCATTTTGTGTTTCTTTATTATTGTGTGGTTTCAACCGAGGCGCAAAATTACAAAAAATCCCCGACAATCCATCACGATCATCGGGAATTTAGGATATTTTTACTTATACATGTTTATTTAGAAGACGAATTCTATTTTGTCTTCCAATCCTATGTATACTTACACACATTTTTCAAGGCTCAAATTGGAAGGACTGATTGTGTTTTAAGATTGACTTCATCTCACTTTCCAAGGAACGAGTTTTTGCAGAAGATGCATCCTTTGGATTCATAATTGTAACCTGATATGTAGATAAGTTTGGTATTGAAAGACCAAAAACCATTGTTGCTTTATCAGGGTCGTATGCATTGAAGCCTGCTGCAAATATCTCATTACTTATACTTTCTGTTGATACTGGTAAGAACCTTTCCTTCAGATAGGTACCTAGTTGAGTCACATATGCTATTGGAACAAAAATACCTGCCCCTATCAATTTTCGTTTAGGAGAGAAGGTGTAGGCATATGCAATTTTGGTGGTAGGATCCTGGTAAGTATAAGTTGTTTTGTTATAATTACCATTATCTTGCATTGTGCCAAAAGGATTGTTTTTCCAATACCAGTCTGCATCTTTGTCCCAATCTATTTCCATGTCTTTTATTAGACTGACAGTGGATTTGACTGTAACATTGAACTTTCTTCCATCAGTAGTTGTGGCAAGGGTTTGGCCAACGTGGTCGCCATACAGTTTACCCTCCTTGAATGATGCTATAAAATCATTCTCGAAAGAAACTTTTTTGTCGCCAACCTCATTTATAAACCATTCCTGTCCATAGTCAATAGAAACGTCATTGATAGGTTTTAATACTTCCGGTCCATTATCATCACTTCCGCTACTGCAAGATAATAACCATAATGGCAACATTGCTAATAAATAATATGTTTTCTTCATAATGATAATAATTTGTATTTATTCCTGCTGTGATATTATACTAGGTGTATAGATTCTTTACGAGTATAATTACTTCTAAAGATGAAATTTGTAACCAAGTGTTATTTGAATAACACCATGTTTCTCATCGCCTTTGTCCCATATTGATGTCAGTCCTAAATTGTAACGAGCATCAATTACGATATTACTAATTTCATAAGAAAGACCAAGAGGTATTGCAAAATCAAATGACTTCAAATCAGTTTTTCCTGATGCTGCGATTGAAGCACCATTTCCCCGAGCTTCAACTTTCAAATTGTCCTTAACATTGAAAGCAGGTTGAACACCACATTTAAAAGACAACCCTTTGACTATATATATATTAGCTAAAATAGGAATGTTCAAATAATCTGCCTGAAGTGTTTGATCACATGTAACTCCTGAATACAAACCTTCATAGGTTGCACCCTGAGCCGAGTAAAGCACTCCTGCTGATAGCCCAAAAAGTTTAGATAACGGAATTTCTACTTCTGCTCCAGCAACGAAACCATAACGCGGCCCTGATCCGTTAATGTTTGATACATGGGCAATATTCAAACCTGCTTTAGGTTGAATAGAGATTGTAGAACTGTTTTGTGCATAAGCTGCCATGGAAATAGCCATGATTGCAACTGAAATTAAAACTTTTTTCATAACAATATTATTTTAGTGGATTAATAAAGAATAATTTCGGTAATACTTTTGAGATTATCATTTAGAAAGGGTCTCTTTCTGGACTCGATATTGTCTATTATTTAGAAAAATCCTGTCACCATCTTGTATAGGTCTGTCTTTTGTTTTTTCTATCTTAAAAACTTCTACATACGAAGAATAATCCATTGTTAAAATAGAATTGACTATTGAATAATCAAAACTCTCTTCCGAAACAGATTTCTTCTTATTATCATCCCATGTTCCTTTGAATCCTGCTGGAGTATTTATGATTGGTAAATAATAAAAACAATAATATGTTCTAATACTACTATTAGAATTCTCTTCCCATAAGTAATAAAAAACGTCATATGTAGGTACAAATTCAGAATCATTAATTGGATATCGACTTCCGTCATCAACAAATGAATTCTTCTCTTCTTTACTACATGATGTCATTATTGCTATCAGCGATAGAAGTATAACAATACTTTTCTTCATAATTGTGAAATAATTTGTTTAATTGCTTTTGTTTTTATAATCTCTATATGAATCTTCACTAATTCCAATTCTTTTTGCATCATCCTCACTTAACCAACTTGGAAGTAATTCAATGTGACATTTGGATGGTAGGGCAGTTCCATATAAATTAATAAATTTGCAGAAGGCTTGTTTATCAATTTCAACAACAGATTCTGGTATAGATAACCATTTTATTTTAGACGGCATTGCAATGAAACCATTTGCCGAAAAAAAAGCTCTACGACCGATAAAAGTTACCGTGTTTGGAATATCAATCTTTTCTAATGGACAAGTTTGGAAAGCTTTTTCTTCTATTTTAATAAGACCATGAGGTAAATCAAGTTCAGACAATTTGATGCAAAATGAGAAAGCTTCTTTACCTATTTCTTTCAGTCCAGTTGAGAATGATACTTGATTCAGCTTTATACAGTTTTTAAAGGCCTCTTCGCCAATTGAAATGATTGTATTAGGGAACTCTATCGTTTTAATTTTTTTGTTTTTTGAAAAGGCTTCTTCGCCAATTGCTATTACTGTATATAGGTCTCCTTGATATTCTACTGTTGAAGGAATGACTAATTTCTCTTCAGAAAAACCAACGTTTTTATTATGTGTTATCTCAACAGTCCTATTTGCTTTCGATAATACATTAAAACAAAATCGTCCTTTATTTGTTACGGCTGTAAATGATTCAATGTCTCCCTTCCTTTCTTTTGGGGGAATACTTTCACTAATAGTTTGTGGTGGAACTGATACAGTTTCTTTGGCTTCCTCGATCTTTGCAACATCTGACATTTTGATTGATGTTTCAATACCTGATATGACAATAGTCAATGAGTCTGTTGGTACTATTGATTTGATTGTACCTTTCAGCTCCGTACCATTTTTAAGTGTAACAACGGATTGCTTTTCCTGTGCCAATATAATTACAGGCAGAATTGTCAAAAGCAGAAATGTTAATAGTTTTTTCATATCTTTACGTTTTAGTATATAAATAAAAAGGCGCAGACCTTTCGCCATACGCCTCACGGTTCACCACAAACCATACCTATATACGGGAGAAATCTGCGCCCATCTGGGGCAGCTCCAATAATAGGTATTTGCTCTTTCTCGTGGTGGTGAATGAGAGGCAACAGAGCAAAATATGTCTTGCTTTCCTTTCGGATTGATGCTGCAAATATAGGAAAAGATTTCGATAATGAGTAGTTTTTTTCAAATTTTCTTTGAAAAAAAGCTCAAAAAGTTTATATTTTCAGAAAAATGCCGTACCTTTGCATACGTGAACCAAAAATGTAGTATTATGACAGAACAAGAAATCATTCAAGTCAATGAGTCATTCAATAAGCAACTACAGCAGCAGATTGCAGGAACGTTGCCAGCAGGACATGTGTATCATCTCGGAGTTCCAAATGACATTCTAATCGAAGCCGGATTACCAAACCTTCCCATTGAAATGGCATCAAGGCGTCTCGTAAATAAAGCTTTGCAAGAGAACCATCCCTTCAATTTGAACGAAATAATGAATTTGGTCTTAGCACTGAACAATCCGCTAGCCATTTTCAGAAGTGCCACACATATCGGTAGCAATGTGATTATGACTGATCTGAAGCATGACAACAAGAACTTTGTGGTGGCAATAGAGACGAACCGAGAACAAAATAAAACAACCATCAATAGTATCCGAAGCATACACTACCGCAATTCACATCTGCATATCATAGGATGGATCGTAGAGGGACTATGTGACTATTTCAGGAACGACTTTATGGAAAGCTGGTTCAAGATAATAGAAAATGAGTTGCAATCTAAACCACAGTACAATTCCGTGGACGTTAGAAAGCAACTCATTTCTGCTGCAAAGATAGTGGAAAGTTTTATATCTTCCAAGTAATCAAGAACTTTTCTTCATAATAGAGCCCAACAATTAACTTTTATTCACAAATAATTCACTTAATCATTCAAGCTCATAGGACAAATCCCAACCCTACTTCGTGAGCGGATAGGTAATAGCATAATAATCCTCAGGCAATTTTCGTCACATCGTCCCGCGTCCCATCGTCCCATTAAGGTCGATGTGGAAGTGGTGGCGATGGACAGTATAGTATATTAAGAATATTATTATATTATAATATAATAATATTTAATAACTACCCTTGTACTGTTTTGCACCATGCTTAATGGGACGATGGGACGTTGGGACGCGGGACGGTTTGAAATACGTGAATCTTTTAACAGATTTTCACGTTGTAGAGGCAACGAAATTTGGAACCGCAATGAAAATTTTGTACCTTTGCAGTGTCAAATGAAAGTTGTGGAGACAGCGGGTATTAAGGGTAAAAATTGCGGGAATTAATTCTAGAAATTGCGCGCATTAATAGTAGCAGTTGTTTTCCTTAACCGACCTCAGTCGAAGCACTTGAAGGCGACATAGAGAGTATTAATAAAATTTTTAACAACCAACACAAAAACTAAACATTTGAATTATGGCTATTAGAGTAATTGCACAGCGCCGAGTGTTGAAGATCGGCAAGAATCCAGGGGCGAAGAAGTTCGTGATGCGCCCTGAGCTTTACACCTCGCTCACTGAAAAGAAGGTATTTGCTGAGGCAGCCACCCATTCGGGCATCTCCTCTGGTGTGATCAAGGCGGCTTGGGATGCCGCAGGCGAAGTGATCCGCACGTGGGCTACCGAGGGTCACAGCGTACCCCTGCCCGGCTTAGGAACCATGCGTTTCGGTGTGCGTTCGAAGGCGGTAGAAGACCTCGAAGACGTGAAGACCGGTCTGATTTCTACCCGTCGCATCGTGTTCACGCCCTCTGTGGATGTGAAGGACGAGTTGAAGAACACCTCGATTCAGATCACCTGTCTCGATGAGGAGGGTAACGTGCTGAAGCGTATCACCTCTGGCGACAACGGCGACATCGAGGACAGTGAGGACAGTGAGAATGGCAACCAGTCGCAGAACGGCGGCAACAGTAGTTCGCAGAGCGGTAACACCCCTACCCCTCCAGCTGATGAGCCTGACTACGACCAGCCCAGCGGGGATTAAACAATAACCGTTAAACAATAACCAATAAGCGTTATGACTAGGAAGGAGACTTTGAAGTTTGTGGTGCAGATTATTGCATCGATTGCAACAGCGGTGCTCACTGCTTTGGGAGCTACCTCGTGTATGGGATACTAAAGAAATTCCCCAGCCATTCTGAAGTGGCTGGGGAATTGTGCTTATTGGGGTGTAATTGATTGACTCAATTATTCGCCTCGAAGATCTGCATGCGCTCCTCCAACAGATCGTATTGGTGATCTTCGATAAAGGAGGTGCATACACGCAAACCTTCTTGTTCAGAGCCGCAGGTGATGAGGCAGATGGCTGACACGCCGTAGTACATCAGTTCAAGTGCCAGCTGTCCTGAGGTCATGCCCGGATAGCCGATGGTGAAATAGAATCCGTCGGCGATGGGTTCATCGAGATCCTTGTCATAGACCACATAAAATTTGTGACGGCAGAAAATCTCCTTCAGTTTTCTGGCACGCTCACCATAGACACTGACCTCCTTACGGAAGTTGTACTTGCCTTCGTAGGCGGCTTTGAGCATGGCTGCCAAGGCATATTGGGCACTATGGCTCGTGCCTGAACTCAGGGCGTAAAGCATACGAGTGGAGAACACGGGGCCGAAGGGCAGTCCCTGATAGCGCTCTGACAAGGCATCGAAATGACGATGGAACAGGGCATCGGAGATACAGGTGACACCGATACGCTCTCCGGCATAGCTGAATGCCTTAGAGCCACTGATGAGCAGCATGTAGTTGTCGGTATAGCGAGCCACCGTAGCCTGATAAGGCGCCTCAAACGGTGTTGAAAGATCCTTACGGAAGTCCATGGCGAAATAAGCCAGATCCTCCATCACAATGGTATCATATTTCGTAGCGAGCTCACCGATCACCTTCAGTTCCTCCTCACGCAGACAGATCCACGAGGGGTTGTTGGGATTGGAATACACGATGGCGCAGATATTGCCCTGAGAGAGATAGCTCTCCAGTTTCGGACCCAGCTTCTCACCACGATAGTCATAGACATCGAAGGTCTGATACTTCACCCCCATCACCTCGAGCTGCATCTTCTGAACGGGGAAACCCGGGTCGATGAACAACACGGTATCCTTCTGCTTGTCGCGCTGCGAACAGGTGAGGAACGAGGCGAAGGTGCCCTGCATCGAACCAGTCACGGGGATGCAGCCCTCGGGCTTAATGTCAATACCTATAAAAGCATTTACAAACTGCGAGGCTGCCTCTTTTAATACCGGAATACCCTGAATATCGGGATAGCTATGGGCGACACCATCCTCGAGTGCCTTGACCTGCGCATCAACACCTACCTGAGCGGCAGGCAGACCAGGGATGCCCATCTCCATTTTGATGAACTCTACCCCACTCGCCTTCTCGGCCTTGGCTGCCACTTGCTTTACTTCACGGATCGTAGCCTTGGCAAAATCGGTAATGCCAAGATCAGCCACGAGTCCATCAACAATTTCTTTCTTAATTGGTGTCTCCATCACTTCTGTGCTTGTTTACCGATGGCGAGTGCCTTGATGTTTGCCTCGACGATAGCCTCACCCTTGCGTCCGAAGACACGACGGATGGCATCTTCAAGTTTATCGAACTCAATACCTAATGCCTTCTGAGCCGCACCCAACAGGATCACATTGGCAGAACGGGGCACACCGTTATCCTTGGCAGCCTGCTCGATATCCAGCATGATCACATTGTTAATCTTCATGAGATCGGCCTTGATAGTCTCGATATCGGGATAGTTCGGGATATTCACGAAGGGTGTGCTTGAAGTGATGATCCAACCGTCCTTAGCCAAGAACGGCAGATAGCGCAATGCCTCCATGGGTTCCATAGAGATAATCACGTCGGCACCACCCAGGGGAATCAGATCGCTGCTGATGGGGTTGCTGGAGATTCGCAGGTTTGACTGCACATCACCACCGCGCTGGCTCATGCCATGAACCTCTGCCTGCTTGATGTAGAGGTTCTCCTTCATGGCAGCCTCACCGATAATCGTAGCGATAGAGAGGATACCCTGTCCTCCTACACCGCAAAGAATGATATCTGTTTTCATTTTTTTACTTTTTTACCTTTTTACCCTTTTACTTTTTCTCTGCAGCCTTTTTCTGCTTGAGGTGGCGCTGCAGCGTCTGCATGCACTCACGACGCGGGATGATGACACTCACACCGTGATAGTTAATCTCATCGCGGATGGCCTGGGTGATCTCAGGCATGTTCTTGGGAATGGGATTCACCACCTTCAGATGATCCTCAGATAGACCGAGACCTTTACAGATAGCCTCGAACTTATTCGTGCCGGCAGAGTCCTGACCACCCGTCATAGCCGTTGTCAGGTTGTCGGAGATGATCACCGTAATGTCAGCATTCTCGTTGATGGCATCGAGCAGACCCGTCATACCTGAGTGGGTGAAGGTGGAGTCGCCGATGATAGCCACTGCTGGCCACTGACCAGCATCGCTGGCACCCTTTGCCATCGTGATAGAGGCACCCATGTCCACGCAGGAGTGGATGGCCTTATAAGGTGGCAGGAAACCGAGTGTATAGCAACCGATATCACCAAACACACGGGCATTGGGATACTCCTTCAGCACCTCGTTCAGAGCGGTATAGACATCACGGTGTCCACAACCCTGACACAATGCTGGCGGACGCGGTGTGACATCCTCGCAAGGAGCGTAGCTCTCAGAGCTCTCAATACCAAGGGCTTTCTTCAGGAAGTCGGGATTGAGCTCACCCGTACGAGGCAGCTCACCCGTGAGACGACCTTTGATCACCGCATTGCCTGGCATCACGCCACGCACCTGATCCTCGATAAACGGCTGTCCCTCTTCGGCAATCAGCACAAACTCACAATCGTCGGTCATGCGACGGATGAGTTTCTTGGGAATCGGGTACTGCGAAATCTTCAGCACAGGGTAAGGACAACCGTCGGGATAGCACTCCATCAGGTAGTTGTAGGCAATACCGCTGGCGATGATACCCAGTTTGTGATCGGCGGCATCGATATACTTGTTGTATTTTGAATCCACAGCCATCTGCTCAAGGATGGGCTGCTGACCAGTAACCACCACATTGCGCTTGCGGGCAAAGGCTGGCAGCAACACCCAGTTGCTGGCCTGAGCATCATAGTTCAAGGCATTCTGCTCACGAGGCTCATCCTTCACCTCCACCACAGCACGGCTATGCGCCATACGGGTGGTGACACGCATCAGGATAGGCAGATGCAGTTGCTCTGACAGATCGAACGCCTCACCCATCATGTCGTAGGCCTCCTGTTGAGAGCTGGGCTCAAAGGTCGGAATCATGGCAAACTTAGCGTAGAAACGAGAGTCCTGCTCATCCTGTGAAGAGTGCATCGAGGGATCATCAGCCACAAGCACAATCAGACCGCCGTTAGTACCTGTCATGGCAGAGTTCACAAACGGATCGGCACAGACATTCAGTCCCACATGTTTCATACACACCAGCGCACGCTTACCCATATACGACATGCCGAGGGCAGCCTCCATTGCTGTCTTCTCGTTAGTGGACCAGCGACGATGGATATTTCTCTCTTTGGCGACAGGTGAATCCTGAATATATTCAGTAATCTCTGTCGATGGGGTTCCCGGATAGGCATAAACACCACTCAAGCCTGCATCGATAGCACCCTGAGCTATTGCCTCGTCACCCAATAAAAGCTTTTTCATTTGGCTATTTGAATATTTGACTATTTACTATTTGACTATCTACTATTTAATTGAGCGCAAAGTTACTACTTTTCAGTTGAATAAACAAAAAAAAGCGGCCTTATTTGCATAAAGCCGCAT
Source organism: uncultured Prevotellaceae bacterium (assembly GCA_902800595.1). Classification (GTDB taxonomy): domain Bacteria; phylum Bacteroidota; class Bacteroidia; order Bacteroidales; family Bacteroidaceae; genus Prevotella. The sequence goes on from CADCFA010000007.1 coordinate 69,868, forward strand.
ATATATTCACAAATGTTTCATTTAAAATGTATATCCAAGGGTCATCAACACCTGATGGCGGTTGAACTTCACACCTGTCACACCCGAATTGCCTGCGTATGGCTGGAATGGATGGAAATCACCCTTCGTGGTGTTATACTGGTAAGCCAGATCGATATTCACGCCACCAACCTTATAACCGACACCTGCGGTGATGCGATGGGTGTCCTTCCAGTTCACATAATCGGTGGTTGAAGCGTATGACACACCAGGAGACTCCAGCGTCATGTCGCGCATGCCATTCTCCTCATAAGGTGATGACACATAGTTGTAACCGAGACGGATACCTACGTCGGGTACAGGCTTGAACTCAGCACCAACACGAATGGTGTGAACACCCTTCAGCGAACGATCGGTATTGTTCTTCATCGGCTCATCGGTATATGAGGGTGAATAGCCATAGTCACTACGCCAATAGTTATCGCCCTTGTTCACACGGTTGGATGACGTGCTATAGTCGGAGAACTCATAACCAAAGCCCAGAGCTACCTGAGAACCGATGGTGTGACCAAGGCTCAAGCCGAACTTCCAAGGGGTATAGAACTTGAAGTCGTAGTCGTGGTTGCTGTTACCGTCGTCCCAATAGCCCGACTGACTGTTGTTAAGCATATGGGTGTCGTTGCTTGCGGTTAGATCGAACCATGTAGGTGAGCTTACAGACAAGCCGATACGGAAAGGAGATGCTTCTGAAGGACGGAAGATCACGCCTGCCGTTACATCGACGCCAGTACCCTTGATACGACGCACATCCTGATAGCCAACAGAACCACAAGGCTCTTCGTAGTTAGGATCATCAGCCTTCGGGTGCAATACTAAAGTCTCTGCGTACTCACTATAGCCACGATAGTTCACGCTCTTCACACCCACGGTGACACCCCAATAGAAGCGATCGTTTGAATTACCACTGATGTTGAAGTCGAAATTGTTGATCCAACCACGGTGTGCCCTGTCGAAAGTATAGGCATTGGCATCATTATAATACAACCAATCAGCATTGGGGTCTGCACGATGCATTTCAACATCGCAATTCAGCACGTTGGCATTCAGATAGTCAGCCTCGCTAAAAGCCCAGGAGCGATCGTTGGGTGAGAAATAGCCCATTGCCTCGCCTTGCTGGTTCACCCCAAAGTCGTAAATACCTCTTAATGCCTTATCATACGTCAGACCATTCTGAGAACAGCCTTTCAACGAATTCGCAGCATTGAGTATCTGATTGAAGTTCTTGCTCTTATGGAAGTTGAACGCGAAGTTGATGAATGAGCTGCGACTGATTCTGGAAGAATAGACGAAACCAGCCTGATCGAAACTCATCGTGGTCTTGTTCTTATTGTCAAACTTCTCTGCATCCTGCTGAGACACAAAACCCAAACTGATGCTGGCATGAGAATGACGGAACAAGCCGATACCTGCAGGGTTGGTAGAGATGGTTGAGAGATCAGCACCAAGGGCATCCATCGCACCACCCATACCCACATAACGGGCTGTACCATTCAGATCGCTACCCAACAAGCGGGCACTCTCATATGTATCCTGTGCAGCTGCGGGCAGGACAACTGCCAGCGCTAAGGCTACTGAATAAACTTTTCTTTTCATTGTCTATAAAAATCTTGTTATGAATTTATCTTCTGCCACCGAAGCCGCCGCCACCGCCGCGAGAGCCTCCTCCGAAGCCACCGCCGCCACCGCGACTTCCACCACCAAAGCTACCGCCGCCACGAGAACCGCCACTAAAGCTGCCACTGCTGCGTGAGCCACTGAAGCTGCCACCGCCGTTATAGCCACCAGAACCACGATAGCCACTGAAGTTGCCACTACCGCTGCGGATGCGGTTACCACTGCTATAATGCCTGCCACCACTCATGGCTTCGGCACGCTGGCGCAGACTACTTGATGCTGTACCGCGATAGCCGTAAAAACCGCCACGATGTCCATAGGTAGAGCCGTTCCGACGGATATTGCCTGTGCCAATCGTACTATAACGACGTCCACCACCGCCAACCACTACGACAGGACGGTAATATGGATAGCGCCAGCCCCAATAGCCTCTGTAGTACCAGGGGTCGTACCAGCCTGCATAGCCATAATACCATGGATCGTACCAGCCCCAGCGCCAGCTGCTGTAATACCATGGATCATACCAGGGGTCATACCACCCCCAAGAGCTATAATACCAAGGTGAATGCCAGTCCCAGCGCCAGTCGTCACGACCTGCTCGATAGCCTGCCCAAAAGGCTGCATTGTCAGCCAGCTGATAATCTTCGAAGCGGGTCATCTTCTTCGTCAGCGCAAAGTCTTCTTTGAGAGAATCAACGGAATCTGTTATCTCCTCTACCTGACTCTTCCACCTACGATTATATTCATCCACACTACGATCACTGCCGGAGTAATAGGTATCCTTCGGCATGCCATATGGATCCTGCACCTCCTCTACTGTCGTCGCCTTTTTCTTCTTCGACACGAAATAGAGGTCATCGTCCTGAGCCTGCATCGATAAAGGCATAAAGGCGAAAAGGTAAAAAGGTAAGCACCATTTTACCACACCCATTGCCTTATTCATTCCATTCTTCTTCATATCAAAAACCCTCCTTATTTTACATTTTTTCGTTTCACGTTGCAAAAATACAACGAATTTTAGTGCAAATTTAGGGAAAAACCCTAAGTTATGAGAGGATTTTCCCTATTTTTTGTAATTTTGCGCTAAAAATTAACATCCTTATGAGATATTTCGAAGTAAATTTTACCATTTTGCCATATTCTGTTGACGCAAGTGACATGTTAGCAGCAATGGCTGGGGAAGCCGGATTTGAGACATTTGAAGAAACGGAAACAGGACTGAAGGGCTATGTTCAGCAACAGCTCTTCGATATTGCGACGCTTCAGTCGGTTTTGGAGGATTTCCCCTTTGAGGGAACCACCATTACGTATGACATACATGAAGCTGAGGACCGCGACTGGAATGAGCAGTGGGAACAGGAAGGGTTTGAGCCAATCATTGTTTCCCCTACCCTGATTATACACGACGGACGGCATCTGCCTGACGAGTCAAGCCTCACTTATCCCTCTACCACCCTCATTGAGATCGATGCGAAGCTGGCTTTTGGTACAGGTACCCACGAGACCACCCGAATGATATGTGCCACTTTGGAGGAGCTGTTTTCTGCCAACACTTCACTACACAACGTATTGGATTGTGGCACAGGTACAGGCATCCTGTCAATCTGCGCCCTCAAACTTGGTGCCCAAAAGGCTGTTGGCTATGATATTGATGAGTGGTCGGTAGATAATGCACGCCACAATGCTGTCATCAATCAGGTAGATGACCGGTTTACATCCCTGTTGGGCGATGCTATTATATTAAATAAGGTGGAAGGCACCTTCGATCTGGTGATGGCAAACATCAATCGTAATATCCTGTTGAATGATATGCCGCAGTTTGTATCGAAGATGAATGTCGGTGCAACGCTGATCCTAAGTGGTTTCTATACCGACGATACCCCCATCCTGACAGAAAAGGCGCAGAGCTTAGGACTCACCCTACAACAGCAGAAAGAGGATCAGCAGTGGGCTTGTCTTGTATTGAAGCGTTAGCCAAACACAAAGTAAAGACATCCCACCAGCTGCACCGCAAAGAGGTAGAACACAATCAGCGGGGCACCTTTGGCAATTCCGAAGGAGAGTGCCTGCAGGATATCCGACAGATTCTTCATGACACCTGCCATCATGCCGAAGGCTACACTGAAGATACAGATGCCAAAGGCAATAATAGGCACCAGACTACGGCTGAAGGCAGAAGGAAACAGATGACCTGTGGCAGAAAGCAAGATGGCATGAGGCATCAGCGTTAGCAGGATGATGATAGCGACATAAATCAACAAGAAAACGATGGCTACATAGAGTGCCAGCCGATCGCGGAAGTTGACAGCTCTCGTGCCGCCGAAGATGGTAGTCACCTTACTCTTCTGCAAGCACCCCAAAGCACATAACATCAACAGAAGCCACGCTGACATTGGAGAGGCTATCATGTCGTTAAACGAACTGAAGAACCACCTGATACCCTCTGAGGAAAGCAACGAGCGTACACCTTCTACCCGTAAGGCAGACAACAGCCACGAGAGAATCACCAGCAATGTCTCGGCAATGACTGCCGCCATACATAGCCAGCCCAGTCGTTGATGGTATTTACTCGTCATCAGGTTCCAGATTATCAATATCCAGGATACGCAACTCCAGGGCTTTCACCACCAGTCGTGTGGCATTCACACCTGTGGTTCCCTCAGGGAAGAGCTTTTGGATAAGTTCGTTCTGACGTTTCTCCAGACTCTTCACACCAAAGGGCATCCCTCTCAGATTGGTGATCTGCTCTTTGGTATAGCCCAAGGCCAGATGACGCAGGAAACGCTCATCGTACTCATCTATCTCATAGTTAACGACAGCCTCCTGTTTCACAAGCTGTCCACTAACGGCAGCCTTGAAACGCTCCACAATCTTCTCGAGGATGGGTTCATTGAATACGAGCTGCTTACCATCCATCACTGCCGACACATCTCTTCTTGTCAGCAACTCTCCTGTCTTCAGGATAATGCCGTCAGCACCAGCGTCGAGCACATCCACCCAGAGCTTCTCGTTCAGGATCTCACCAGTGAAGATGAGCACCTTCACTTCAGGATGCGACTCTTTGGTATGCCGGCAGAGTTCTACACCAACAGTCGTTGAGCCACCCAGTCCTAAGTCGAGCAGCACCAGATCAGGCACCTGCTGCTTCAGCAGTCGCCAGTAACTCTGTTCATTGTCGGCAGTGCCGATAATCTCAGCTTCAGGGATGTCATTACGGATAATACCCTGTGTCCCCTTCAGTTCCAGGGGCACGTCTTCCACTATGATTACTTTGAAGTTTTCCATACGCTTGGTAATGTTATGTTCATAATTGTTGTTCCTTCTATCAATGTGGCATAGATGCCACAGCCTCTACGGTTGGTGGCCTCACCATGATCCCTGATAATCTGCCTGCATAGCAGATAAGGCAGATGATCCTTTGAGGGAGTGAAGAGGTCACGCGCCTCTGACTCTGACAATTTCAGCTGAGGCATGGGGATACGTATCTCCACATAAGGTCCCTCTTGTGGGAAATATTGTATGTCGGGATGCTTCTCACCCGACTGTTTCTTCAGAATCTCGAAGAGGTAGCGTATCAGGTTCTCATCGCCCAGGATACCATGCGAGAGAGGTTTCAGATGGAGTTTGACAGGTGCCACCTGATGCATTGCCTGTGCACTGAGAATACCGTAGATCTCACGATAATACGTAGCAACCTCCGTAAGCGATGCCATATCACCAGCATCCAACAGCTGACAGATACGGCTGGGATAGTACATCGTTTCGTGTTTTAAGGTAGAGAGGCAGTTGTCGAGCACCGCATTGGTCACATGCAGATTGTTATCTTCCAATTCGAGACGTTTCATCTCATCTTCCAATAACTCCAAATCGGTTTCGCGCTGCTGATCCTTCATAAAGCGGTCATAAAGGCGGTGACGATAATAGAGCAGATACCAGGCAGGAACGATAGATACCAGCAACAGCACCAGCAGGATGACACCCACCGTCTTGTTGGTCTGCGACTCTTGCATCGTCCTACAATATTCGCCTAAAGAGTTATCTGCCGACAGCTCTTTAAAGAGCTGGGTATAGATGCGGTTGTTGTAGTTGTAGAGATGCCACTGATGCAGTGCCAAGGCAGCAACAGCACTCTCATTGCGGATATCAAGAATCACATTATAATTGGTACTCAGACTATCGTGATACCATTTGATCTCTGGCGGTGTCAGCGTAACATCACCCATAGCCAGCATCAGATGACGCCCCTTAGGATTCTGTGACTTATAATGCTGATTCAAGTAGTGACGACAAGAGTCTGCAAACTGCATAGTTCGCTCATAGGTGCCGTGAATATTCGAGAAATAAGCCGAATCAGCAAAGGCACTGGCTTTCTCCAAAGGACTCAGTCCTGTCTGGGCTTTAGCCGTAAGACTACCAAAGGACAAAAGCAACAAAAGTAGCCTTGCCACACCTTTAGGCAGATGGAAGAAGAGGCGTGTGCCCTTCCCCAACTGACTGGTGGCTGCGATGCTACAAACGGAAAAAATCTGACTGATCTTGCGATATTTCTCGATGATGCCTTTGCAGTTCAACAAGCCAAATCCGTGCTCCTCTACAATCTTATGATCAAAGAGATGTGCCAGCTGTTCTTCGGTCATTCCTTTACCAGTATCCTCAACCGATATCTCTACATACTGTTCCGTTTCTGTAGCCGACACCTTGACTTCTCCACCCTTCTCCGTAAACTTACGGGCATTGTCGGCAAGCGTGTTCAACATAAACAGTGTCAGCACCTTATCTGCTTTCACCACTGCTTCGGTAGGCTCAACCAACAAGTCAACACCTTTCATCTGGAACCCCGTCTTACCGCGACTGATGATATCAAACAACTGCTGCAACGGGAAACTCTCGATCTTCAGGCTCAGCTCACCCTGACGCAACTGAATCCAGTAGGTCAGCACATCGTTATAAGCATTAATCTGATCTGTCAGTTCACGGATATAAGAGAGATTGGGAGTGCTTGCACTCCTGGCTTCGTAGAGAATACGATCGATAAAAGGTGTGATGGAATTCACCAATGACACCTTAGCCCGCTGCTCCAGATTCTTTCGTTCACTGTTCTCTACACGCAACTGACATGCAGCCAACAGCTCCTTTTTCTGTTCAAAGAGATCATCAGGCACATCTTCATGATTATGCTTGCGATTCATGTGGTTGAACAACCAAAGGGAGAACAATAAAAGAACAATAGCGCCAATCACGGCTGCCAAAGTGATATTCAACTGCTTTTCTGTCTTCTCATACTGACTGGCACGAGCCTCTAACTGCCGGTCCTGACGAGTCGTTTCCTGCAAATCAAGGTAGATATTACGATTAAAGTCGCTTTGAGGTTTATCATCAATTGCCGCATAAGCCACACTCAGCTGCTCACGGATACTGGCTACCAGATCAGGAGCCTGATTAATCGTTGAGTCAGATAAGGCCTGTTCAAGATTAAAAAGAGCCGATTCGTAATCACCAATCTGACGGTAACAAGATGCTAATGTTCGATAGGCACCAGCAATCTGATACACATCGCCATAGTCACGGAAGATACTCAGAGAGGTCTCTGCCAACCATCCTGCCAGCATATCTTCCACAACACCTTCGGGATTGATGAATTTCAAAGCAGGCATATTATCGGTTAAGAGCTGTCGTCTGCAACCCTCATCCATCAAGTGTTCAGAAAGTGCTTCGAGGGCATTGGCGGCGAAATATGGATAGCCATTATTTCGAGCCATCAGGAAACAGCGCATCAGATGGTCGAACTCCAGTTGATTGATTTCCTGTGGCGTTCCTTCTGTCAGAATTCCACCTGCACCAATATTATAGAGATAGTTGAGGTACTGTGCCGTATCTCTCTGGATTTCAGTAGGATTAATATCCATCAGAGCATCAATCGACTGACGCTCTAATCCCACATAATAATAATAGGTGGAGTTGACAATGGCATACTCCGTCTCAGCATACAACAACAGTCGCAATTCTGCTGGAGAGAGTAAATGACGCTCTTCATTGATCCTTCGTTTGGCCAGATCTGCCAACTCGCGATACTCATGAAAAGCTCTGTTATTAGAGCGTCGCTGACAGAGACGCATCTGCTGGACATAGGCTATAAAACACTGCAACTGATTGTCGGTAACAGCTGTCACCTCCTGCAACAAACGTTCGGCTTCATCATATTCCATCTTCACAATATGCACAAAAGCCATATTGTTAAGTGCCTCAGCCTTGCCTGCATCATAGCCTTCCGCCATCTGGTATGCCTGTTGAGCCAGATGCAGTGTACTATCTATATTCCGGTAATGATAAGTATAAGATTGTAGATTCAGCTTGTCAACGGTCTGTCTGTCAGGACGTGTACAAGCTGAAATGAGAATTGTTGATGCAATGAGAAGCCAATATTTCATGCACGTGCTTTAGCCACGTAACCTAATGCTTCTTTGCACTTATCTGTCACATATTGCCAATCGCCAGCCTTCACCTTATCACTTGGGAAGAGCTTAGAACCCATACCCACGCAGAAGACGCCAGCTTTGAACCATGACTTCAAGTTCTCCTCCTCAGGAGCCACTCCGCCTGTCACCATAATCTTTGACCAAGGCATCGGAGCCTTTAAGTCCTTTACCAAATTCGGTTCAAGGACATCACCCGGGAACACCTTTGTCAGATCGCAACCCAACTCCTGAGCCTTACCAATCTCAGAAACCGTCATACAACCTGGACAATAAGGAATGAGACGACGGTTGCAAACAGGAGCGATATCAGGATTGAGCAGCGGACCTACTACAAAGCAGGCACCCAGCTGAATATACAAAGCTGCTGTAGGAGCATCAACGATAGAGCCAATACCCAATGCTAGCTCAGGACATTCCTTGTCTGCCCACTTCACTAATTCGCCGAATATCTCCTGAGCAAAATCGCCACGATTGGTAAATTCAAACGCGCGAACACCACCCTCGTAACAAGCCTTCACGACGTTCTTACAGGTCTCAAGATCCTTATGATAGAAGACTGGCACCATACCGGTATCGCCAATCTTCTTCAATACTGCAATTTTATCAAACTTTGCCATCTTGTTATTTGACTTTTTTACCTTTTTACCTTTTAACCTTTTAACGCTGTACTCTTCCACTGGCATTACCACCTGCGAGAGACTCGACCTCTTCGGCAGAAACCAGATTGAAATCACCATTGACAGTGTGCTTCAGAGCAGAAGCAGCAACAGCAAACTCAAGTGCCTCACCCTGTGTCTTCTTAGTGAGCAGGCCATGAATCAAACCACCTGAGAAAGAGTCACCACCACCTACACGGTCAATAATCGGGTTTATCTCATAACGCTTGCTCTGATAGAACTCCTTGCCGTCATAGATCAAAGCCTTCCATCCGTTGTTTGAAGCGCTGTAGCTCTCACGAAGTGTTGAAGCAACATATTTGAAACCGAATTCTGCCATCATCTGCTTGAAGATACCCTCATAACCGGCAGCATCCGTCTTACCACCCTCAACATCGGCATCGGGCTTGAAACCAAGGCAGAGCTCTGCATCCTCCTCATTACCGATGCATACATCAACATATTTCATCAGCGGACGCATGATAGAGATCGCTTTCTCTGAAGTCCACAGCTTCTTACGGAAGTTCAGATCCACTGACACTGTTACGCCATGACGCTTAGCAGCCTCACAGGCGAGTTTAGTCAGCTCTGCAGCCTTATCGCTGATGGCAGGTGTGATACCACTCCAGTGGAACCAGGCTGCACCTTCCATGATTGTATCAAAATCAAAGTCCTTCGGTTCAGCCTCAGCAATAGAAGAATGAGCACGATCATAGATCACCTTTGAGGGACGCATAGAAGCACCTGTCTCAGCATAATAGAGACCGATGCGGTCACCACCACGCGTAATAAACTGGGTATTCACGCCATAACGACGCAGTGCGTTGACGGCAATCTGTCCAATCTCATGCTTAGGGAGCTTAGAAACGAAGTATGCCTCATGACCATAGTTGGCTACTGAGATAGCGACGTTAGCTTCACCACCACCAGGGATGATGCGGAATGATTCACTTTGAATGAAACGATCGTTTCCCTGTGGGGAAAGGCGGAGCATAATCTCGCCTAATGTTACAATTTTAGCCATTGCTTTCTAATTGATTATTGATTAAACTCATTTTTTCATTTGCGACGACAAAGATAGGCATATTTTTCGATAACTCCAAATATTTGAAAGGAAATTGAGCAAAAACTTACGGAAACGATTTCGGATTCAATTATTTTGCGAAAGAAGTTGGTTTTTATAGAAAAACTTCGTACCTTTGCCGAAAAATCGAAAGATATGGCAAAAGAGAACATCACTATCAAAGACATTGCAGCCCGTGCCGGTGTATCAACAGGTACGGTGGATCGTGTCTTACACAAACGTCCTAATGTCAGTAAGTCGGCTCTGGAGAAAGTGAACAAGGCACTTGAGGAACTGGACTATCGTCCGAACATGTATGCCTCTGCCCTCGCCTACAATAAGACCTATACATTCTATGTAGTGCTGCCTAAGCACGAGCAGGATGCTTATTGGGATGAGATCGAAGAAGGTGCCCAGGCCTGCTGTCAGTTCCGTCGTGATTTCGGCATCTCTTTGAAATTCATCTATTACGAACGTTTCAATGCTACTGCCTTCACAAAGATGGTACGCGAGTTCCTTACAGCCAAGATTGACGGTGTTATCATTGTGCCAGCAACCCTCGAACAGACAGCCCGTTTCACAGAGAAACTCACCGACAAACAGATTCCCTATGTGCTGCTCGACTCTTACATGCCTGACCTGAAGCCCCTGTCGTTCTTCGGACAAGACTCTTTTGCCAGTGGCTTTTTCGCTGCAAAGATGCTGATGCTGATTGCAGGCCACGAGAAAGAAATAGCCATCGTAAAGCAGACACGTGACGGTAAGGTGAGCTCCAAACAGCAAGCCAACCGTGAGACTGGGTTCCGTCATTATATGGCAGATCATTTTCCTGACATCAAAATATTGGAAGTAGATCTGCCTCTCGATGAGGAACATAAGGAATATGACTCCATCCTGGAGAAGTTCTTTAAGTCACATCCTATGGTGCATCACTGCATCACCTTCAACTCCAAGGCCCATCTCGTGGGATCGTTCCTGCAGCGTACCAACCGTCGTAACATTCAGATTATGGGTTATGATATGGTGCCTAAGAATGAGGAATGCATCCGCAACGGCAGTATCTCTTTCCTCATAGCCCAGCATGCTTATCAACAAGGTTATGCCAGTGTGGATGCCCTCTTCAACGCTATCGTCATGAAGCGTGAGGTAAACCCCGTCAACTACATGCCTATCGAGATTCTGACCAAAGAGAATGTAGATTTCTATCGTCGCACAGCTATTTAGCACAAAACGGACCATTAGTGGAACACGCAACATTCTTGAAAATTAATCCTGCCGACAGCGTTATCGTCTGTCTGCAGCCTAAACAGAAGGGAGACGTCATCGAGGTTGATGGTCAGAAGATAACCATCAATCAAGACACGCCTGCAGGACATAAAGTGCTCATCAAGGATGTCCCCAAGGGAACTGATATCATCAAGTATGGCTACCCCATTGGTCATGCTGCAATAGACCTGAAGTCTGGCGACTGGGTGAATGAGAATAATCTGAAGACCAACCTCTCAGGCACTCTCGAATACACCTATCATCCTGTCAACGAAGAACTAAGCATCCCTCAAGAGAATCGTACTTTCAAAGGTTATATCCGTAGAAATGGTGATGTGGGTGTGCGCAATGAGATATGGATTGTACCTACCGTTGGCTGTGTGAATGGCATTGCAGAGCGCCTAGTCAACGAGTTAAAGAAAGAGACTGGTGAGGAGGGTGTCGATGCCATCTATGCCTGGCATCACAACTTCGGATGCTCACAGCTCTCCGAAGATCATGAGGACACCCGAAAGGTGCTGCGCGACATCTGCCTGCATCCCAACGCAGGTGCTGTGCTCGTGTTGAGTCTGGGTTGTGAGAACAATCAGCCCGATGACTTTATCGCAATGCTGGGTGATTACGACAAGGATCGTATCAGACTATTGGTCACCCAACAGGTAGAAGACGAGATGGAAGCGGGAATGACGATTCTTCGTGAACTCTATACAATTGCCAGGCAGGACAAACGTGAGGAGGTGCCTGTCTCAAAGCTTCGCGTGGGACTGAAGTGTGGTGGTTCCGATGGTTTCTCCGGTATCACTGCCAACCCGCTTGTGGGTGAGTTCTCCGACTGGCTTGTGGCTCAGGGCGGCACGTCAGTACTGACAGAGGTACCTGAGATGTTTGGGGCAGAGACCATTCTCATGAACCGTTGTCGCACAAAGCAACTCTTCGACCAGACTGTCTCTATGATTAATACTTTCAAGGACTATTTCCTCTCTCACGGTGAACCCGTTGGTGAGAATCCCAGTCCCGGGAACAAGGCTGGCGGTATCTCCACACTTGAAGATAAGGCCTTAGGATGCACTCAGAAGTGCGGAAAAGCCCCAGTCTGTGGTGTGATGGAGTATGGAGATCGTCTCTCAAGCACAGGTCTCAATCTGCTCTCAGCACCAGGCAACGACTTGGTGGCAGCTACTGCCCTCGCCTCTTGCGGTTGTCACCTAGTGCTCTTCACTACAGGTCGCGGAACGCCTTTCGGCACTTTCGTTCCCACGATGAAGATTGCCACGAACCCAAATCTGGCTACCCGAAAGAAAAACTGGATCGACTTCTCTGCTGGTCAGCTTATCGAAGGTCGCAACATGCAGGAGCTTATCCCTGAATTTATCAATAAGGTACTTGCCGTAGCCAGCGGCGAGCCAGCAAAAAACGAGGTTAACGGTTATCGGGAGATTGCCATTTTCAAGAATGGCATCACCCTTTAATATATAATTTAAATAGGTATAACATTGAAAAAAGGACTCATCGCATTATCACCCCTCGTGGTGTTTATCCTGTTCTACTTAGTCACCAGCATCATTGCTGGTGATTTCTACAAGATACCCATCACGGTGGCCTTCATGGTGTCGAGTGCCTATGCAGTGATTATTGCAGGCGGACTGCCACTGATGCAGCGCATCAACATCTACAGTCGTGGGGCTGCCACCGAACAGATGATGCTGATGATCTGGATCTTCATCCTGGCAGGTGCTTTTGCGCATTCCGCTAAGGTGATGGGAAGCATCGGTGCCACCGTTGACCTCACCCTCTCCTTACTGCCGCCTCAGATGCTTCTGGCAGGGTTGTTTCTCGCAGCCTGTTTCATCTCCCTCTCCATCGGTACGAGCGTCGGCACTATTGCAGCCTTGGTACCCATAGCAGCAGGTGTGGCCAGTGAGACGAATACTGATGTAGCCATGATGACAGCTATCATCGTTGGGGGCTCGTTCTTTGGCGACAACCTCTCTTTTATCTCCGACACAACGATTATGGCTACCCAGACACAGGGCTGTCGCTTGAGTGATAAGTTTCGTGTGAACTTCTTCATCGTGATGCCGGCAGCTATCATCATCCTGTTCGTCTATCTCTTCATCGGACAGGACATCCATGCACCGCAGACGATACCTGCAGTAGAATGGGTAAAGGTACTACCCTATCTTGTAGTACTCGTCACTGCCATCCTCGGCATGAATGTGATGGCAGTCCTCACCCTTGGTCTGATCATGACAGGAATCATCGGCATCTTCACTGGGGCTTTTGATCTCTTTGATTGGTTTGGGGCTATGGGTGAGGGTATCCTCTCGATGGGTGAGCTGATCATTGTCAGTATGATGGCCGGGGGTATGCTAGGACTCATCAAGCAACAGGGTGGCATCGATTTCATCATCCGTATAATCACCCGTCACGTCAGCAGTAAACGGGGTGCAGAACTCAGCATTGCCTCTATCGTCTCCCTTGTTGATATCTGTACGGCCAACAATACTATCGCCATTCTCACCGTAGGCAGCATTGCCAAACAGATAGGCGACCGTTATGGCGTTGACAACAAGAAGTGTGCCTCTATTCTCGACACCTTCTCCTGCACCTTTCAAGGCATGATCCCCTATGGTGCCCAACTCCTCATCGCAGCAGGTCTGGCATCCCTTAATCCCATCAGCATCATCCCTTGGCTCTACTATCCCTTTATGTTAGGTATAGCAGCCATCTTCGCCATCCTCTTCCGTTATCCCCGTAGATACTCTTAAGTTATGGACATTATACAGCGAAATCTCTTCCGATTATTACGCAGCGGTGCATTTGGCTCCCAAGAACAGATAGAACCGATGTCGGCCTTTAAGTGGGAACGACTTTACCAGATAGCAATGCTTCACGATGTCATCCCCTATGCCTATAAGGGTATCAACACCTGCCGTTCTCAGTTCTTCATGCATCTCACGGAGAAGCAGGAAGCCACCTGGAAACGGGCCAACGATGAAATCAGCTCACAGAAAACAGACAACGAGGATGACACATTCCTGCGTGCAGATACACTCACCAATCCCGTTCTGAATAGTCAGTTGCAAAGTATCCTCGACGACGAGCACTCCGATGTCACCACCCGTCAGCTGCTCCTGCAGATTATCCGTGTGGTGCGTCACATCCTGAACGAGGGGATGCCCATCCGTCAGTTGCTCGAACTCGGACTGATACTTCACCAGCACGGTAAACAGGTTGATTTCGACCTGTTACGTCAATGGATTAAACGCCTCCGTCTGACGCAGATGTGCCAGCTCGAAGGCGAATGTCTGATTCTGTTGTTTGGATTTCATGCGGAGGATCTGCATTTTGTCTCTGCCAAACAGAGCAAACGTACCTCCCAGATAGCTCAGGAACTGTTGGAGTTTACCAACACCCGTTCCCACGACTGGTATTTCTCACAGGATGACGACAGTATCTTTGTTCATAACAGCAACTCGTCGGCTATGTTCAGCCATGTGCGCCGTTCAGGGCGATACTTCCGTTATTATCCTACCGAGGGACTTACCAATTTCTTCGCTTCATTTGTGCACTCTCTCTCTCATATCGAGGAATAGCATCCGGATCAGCTCCCTTGATATGGATATGCCGGAACCTGATGTCTCTTAATCCGTGCTTACCCATAAAGCGGCTCTTATCCACATAGCCCTTGATGCCCATAATCTGACCCTTGCTTGTGTATTGCCACATGGTGATATCCCTGCCGTCAGCCAGCACAGGCTCCTCAGGAAGATACATTGCTATCATCAGCTTGTAGTCATCCACCTTTCCCACCAGATGCTTGTTATAGAAATTACGATAGGTATAGAGCAAGGGTGCCTGACGATATTCCCTCTCCATCATTCCGAGAAAGGCAATCAGAGAATCGCAGAACTCCTCTGTGGGCAGTCCGCCAGTTGTCTCCACATCAAGCATAGGAATCAGATCCTGCTCACCAGGGCGGCACTGCAGGCGGAAATTCTCCAGCTGCAGCCTCAATGGAGTCTTGGGTCTGAAGAAATGGTACGAGCCCACCTTCAGTCCATAGCGATGCGCCAGTTGGATGTTTCTCTCATACAGGTCATCCACGCGATCTCCGCCTTCGGTAGCTTTCAGATACACATAAGCTGTCTTGGTGTTCTCGCCTACTGTCTCCCAAAACACCTGTCCCTGATAGTGCGACAGGTCGATGCCATGCACGTGCGAACAGGTGTCCTCACACTGCAGGAAGGGATCATAATCAGGATCATCCAGTCTGGGGTCGATAGGTACAATCTTCTTCACCACCACCTTTTTCCTCGATGTCTTCTTCTTATGCTTGGCTGTATGATGTGTCTTGACGGTTTTCTTTCCGCGTTTCGGACGCTTTGAAGCGTTTTCGCCAACAGCCGCTAAGGCTATCAGCAGGGCAAATATAATGGTTATTTTTCTCATTGATTCTGCATTTTAAGGTGCAAATTTACTAAAAAAAGACCAAATACTGGCATCCATTCACAATTTTTTCGTACCTTTGCCCAAAATATTAATAGGATGAAGCAAATTAAAATCATTTTATGCCTTTTAGCTATCTGTTTTGCTGCCTGTGGCAGTGACGATACGCCAGAGCCGGCACCAACGCCTACGCCTCCCCCCACACCTACACCCGTGAGTGAAGACGAACGAACCGTACTGATCTATATGGCAGCTCAGAACAATCTCTCTGGCTATGCCCATTACGATCTTGAAGAGATGAAGGAAGGCTCTCTGTCGCTCAATGACAATCAGAATCTTATTGTCTATGCAAATGTATCTGATGATGACGCGCCTTATTTCATACGTTTCAAGGATGGCAAGGCTGTTGATTCCGTCAGTGTCAAGCAGACCACCAGTGCCGACCCGGCTACGCTTGAAGAGGCTATCCGCTATATGCGTGATAATTATCCTGCCAAGAGCTATGGTCTGATATTATGGGGACATAGCAATGGCTGGCTCATCAAGAAAGACTCCATTGCTTATGCCAAGACACGTGCCTATGGTGTTGACGAAGATGCCAGTCCAGATACCTGGATGAACATACCATCAATGGCTCGTGCCATCAAGAATGGTCTTGACGGCGAGAAGTTCACTTTCATTCATGGCGACTGCTGTAGCTTCAACAGCGTAGAGGTAGCTTACGAACTGCGACATGTGGCAGACTATATCATCGGCTCTCCAGCTGAGATACTTGATGAAGGTGCCGACTATTCCGACCTTTCCGGTCCATTCGATACCAGTGCCACCTTCTATAAAAAGATCATCGATAATTACTGGGATTACGTTGCCGGAGAAATCAAGAACAACCCCTCGATCTATTATAACAAAAAGCGAGGCGACTTGGATGGGTATAGTATTCCGCTCCTTGTGATAAAGACCTCAGAGCTTGAGAATCTGGCAGCTGCCACAGCCACCCTTCTCAACACCATTTCCGACAAGCTGAAACCTTCAGGAACCCTCGATTTCGATAACTCTATCTATTATGCAGCAAACAACGGACTGAAATACAACTACGATATGTATAAAACCTTGAAGAAGAACACCAACGAAGCCGATTTCAAGGCTTGGGAGCCTGCGTTTGAAAAAGCAGTGCCCTACTATCGTCTGTCGCCGCTCTGGTTTTCAGTTGTCTCTACTCTGACGAATGGAATGGTCAAATTCGAAGCCATCAAGGAAGATAACCGTGTGTTGTCTATGTCTTTCCCGAATGATACGTACAACAATATTTATCCGAGTTGGAACAAGACCATTCAGCAATTGCAATGGAATGGTCCCATCAGTTGGCAGCAGTACGGTTGGTAGTCATCCGTTCCACATACTTCATCTCCCTCAGGATACGGCTTTGTCTTTTTAGCATGTATGCTGAGGGATTTTTACTTGAGAACTTTCTCGGGTTTGGCAGTGTAGCAGCTATCAGTGCGCACTGGGCTTTCGTCAGGCTCTTGGCAGTGGTGTTGAAATGGGCATCAGCCACCGCCTCAGCACCATAGATGCCGTCGCCCATCTCAATAGAGTTCAGATACACCTCCATGATACGCTCCTTAGGCCACATCAACTCGATAAGTGCCGTGAAATACACCTCAAAGCCCTTTCTCACCCAAGAGCGTCCAGGCCACAGGAACACGTTCTTCGCCGTCTGCTGCGAGATGGTCGAAGCCCCTAGTTTCCGCTTCTCGGGATGCTTGTGGTTACGCTCCACAGCCTTCTCTATCGCCTTATAGTCAAAGCCGTGATGCTGCAGGAAGTTAGCATCCTCACTGGCCATCACAGCGATAGGCAAATGGTTGGAGATATTCTCCAGCGGCTCCCAGTCGTGACTCAGTTTCAGTTCCTCACCCGCCTTTACCTGTTGATAACAACGGATCAACATCAAAGGTGTGACCACCACTGGGATGAATCGCAGTGCGACAACAGAAAGAATAGTGGAGGCAAAGAATGCCACCACTATCCATTTCAATGTTTTCTTAAGAATTTTCAATTTTCAGATTCTTAAATTACTTGCCAGCCTGTGCGTTAGCCTCGTTAATCATCTTCTGTGAAGCATACATATAAACCTCCACACGACGGTTCTGAGCCTGTCCTGCAGCAGTAGCGTTAGAAGCAACAGGGTTCTGATCGCCGAAGCCCTCTACACTCTTAATCTGAGAAGAAGGCACACTCAGACTCTGCAGATATGAAGAAACGGCAGCTGCACGATCCAGCGACAGTGCCTTGTTCTTCTGTGCACTCTGCTCAGCGGTAGAGTTCTTCCAGCCCTGATTGTCGGTGTAGCCCTGAATAGCCACATCGCAATCGCTGTTGTTCTTCAGCACCTGAGCCAACTCCTGCAGTGATGTCTTCGAAGTATTTGTCAGCGCAGACTTACCTGTACTGAACAAGATACCAGAATCGAAGGTCACCTTCACGGCGTCAAGACCATTGGCATCCTTCACCTCTTCCACCTGGGCGTTCTGGATAGCCTCAGCCTCCTTTTTAGCCTTATCCATCTTCTTACCGATGATAGCACCAGTACCAGCACCTACAGCAGCACCGATTGCTGTACCAATAGCGGCATTACCTGCGATAGCACCAACGATAGCGCCGAGAGCAGCACCACCACCTGCACCGATCAAGGCACCCTGACCTGTCTTACTCATACCACAGCCCACAACAAGCGCAGCGCTGAGGGCAACACAAATTGCTTTTAAACTTTTCATAATTTTCCTTTTTTTGAGTTGTTAAACGTTCATTTGACTGCAAAGTTACAAATAAAATCACAAATCATCTGCTTAATTCGCAATTTTTTAGTAATTTTGCACGCAAAATTGATAAATTGATAAAAACAATGGCTAAAGAATTAAAGGAATTAACGAAAAGAGCCGATAACTACAGTCAGTGGTTCAACGACTTGGTAGTAAAGGCAGATATGGCAGAACAGTCTGCCGTTCGCGGATGTATGGTAATCAAGCCCTATGGCTATGCCATCTGGGAGAAAATGCAGCAGCAACTGGATAAGATGTTCAAGGAGACAGGCGCTCAGAATGCCTATTTCCCCCTGCTCATCCCGAAGTCCTTCCTCTCTCGTGAGGCAGAGCATGTAGAAGGTTTCGCTAAGGAATGCGCTGTTGTGACCCACTATCGCCTGCGTGCCAAGGAAGATAAGAGCGGTGTAGAGGTTGACCCCACAGCCAAGCTCGAAGAAGAGCTCATCGTTCGCCCCACCTCAGAGACCATCATCTGGAACACCTATAAGAACTGGATCCACTCTTGGCGCGACCTGCCCCTGATGTGCAACCAGTGGTGCAACGTGATGCGCTGGGAGATGCGTACGCGCCCCTTCCTCCGCACCTCAGAGTTTCTCTGGCAAGAAGGTCACACCGCTCACGCCACCCGCGAGGAGGCTGAAGAGGAAGCACAGAAGATGCTGAAGGTATATGCCAAGTTCGCTGAGGAGTGGATGGCAGTGCCCGTTGTTCAGGGTGTGAAGAGTGAGACGGAGCGTTTCGCCGGAGCCCTCGACACCTATACCATCGAGGCGATGATGCAGGACGGTAAAGCGCTGCAGAGCGGCACCTCCCACTTCCTGGGCCAGAACTTCGCCAAGGCCTTCGAGGTCACCTATCTTAATAAGGAGAACAAGCCCGAATACGTATGGGCCACCTCCTGGGGTGTCTCTACCCGCCTGATCGGTGCGCTCATCATGACCCACTCCGACGATAACGGACTGGTGCTACCTCCGAAGCTCGCTCCGATCCAGGTAGTCATCATCCCCATCGCCACCAAGCCCGAGCAGATGGAGCAGGTCAACAAGGAGGTAACGCCTATCATCGAGGCGCTACGCCAGAAGGGCATCACCGTGAAGTTCGACGATGCCGACAACAAGCGTCCAGGCTTCAAGTTTGCCGACTACGAGCTGAAGGGCGTTCCCGTACGTCTTGTTCTGGGAGCCCGCGATCTGGAGAACGGCACCATAGAGGTGATGCGTCGTGACACACTCGAGAAGGAGACTCGCTCTATCGAGGGTATCGCCGAATATGTTGAGCAGCTGTTGGACGACATCCAGCAGAACATCTTCAAGAAAGCGAAGGACTATCGTGATGCCCACATCTTCGAATGCGACAACTACGAGGAGTTCAAGGAGAAGGTAAAGGACGGCGGTTTCTTCCTCTGCCACTGGGACGGCACAGCCGAGACCGAGGCGAAGATCAAGGAAGAGACACAGGCCACCATCCGCTGCGTGCCCTTCGGCGTAGAGCAGACCCCTGGTGTCGATATGGTTAGCGGCAAGCCCTCTAAGGCTCGCGTCATCATCGCCCGCAGTTACTAATATATAAAGATTATCCCTCGCAAATTTGCGAGGGATAATTGTTTTCTATTCACATCTTTCTTGCCTCTTCCCACACTCGGAGATTTCAATAGATGTAGGTACTGATGTAATCCATCACCTCTTGTTTCACATCGGCAGGACAATAGTCGGGATCATTGATTTGGGAACTATGAATGCCGATGGGATTGATGATTTTCTTGACATTAGGGCCAATCTTTTCAGGCTGACCACCCGACCAGGGATCGTCTTTTGAATAGAAGAAGAGCAGGGGTGTGGTGGAGTTCATAAAAAAGTGTTCATACATGTCAATACGGATGCTGGCATCGTATTGGTTCACCAGCCAACGGTCCTCCTCATGCAGCATAGCTGGCATCACATCCTCAGCCTTGAAGCTGGTGTTCTCCAGCACATCGGCAAAATAGTCGTAGCCATCATCAGGGAAGCCCTGCTCCTTTGCACAATCCACGGAATAGGTATATAAGTCAATAGTTCTGTTGTTCGATATCATTTTGAAGATCGCCGCTACAAGCGATTCCTTATCTTTGGTAATGCTCTCCACTTTTTCTTGATGTTTGTTTGGGAGCGTATACTGGAATATATCAAAAAAGGTATCGAAGCAATTAAAAACATATTCGGCAAACGTAGGAACCGGCAAACTCTTCTTCTTAAACAGGTCGCAGACCGACTGGTAATACCCCTCTTCGCCATCTTTCAATGCCAAGCGTATACTCTTTTTCATGATATCGCGCAACGCCTCGGTACTCACCTCGTTAAAAAGATATTCACCGAAACGCTTGTCCGTAAGACTGGTGTTGAAAGGTGAACAGAAGGCTGCGGCCAAATCCATATCATTCGGATAATAATAGACATAGTCTATAGAAGTCTCACCACTCTTGCTGGTACCAGCGCTCATCCACTTACCCTTGAATAAAGGCTTCAGCGCCTGATAGACAGCGTGGAGATCAGCCGATGCCTGGGCACACGTTTCATACTCCCACTTTCCTTTATCCTGATTATATGACTCGCCGAAGTTGCGATGCTCCACGTGTACCATATTGGCATTCAGGTTCTTTCCGACATCTAACATGTCGCCGAAATCTAACCATTGATACCCCTCAGTCACCATGATGGTGGGGCGGTCATAGCCTCGAAACAGGATGCACACCTTCTGTTTGAACTTGTCGCCGTCGGGCTGGTTGTGGTTCACAGGCTGTTGAATGAACATGCTGTACTGCGACAGGTAGTTCAGTTCGGCCTTCTTCTTCATCGCCGTCGCATCTGGATTTTCCTTAATCTCCGTAAAGATTCCCGTGTTAGCCAGCGCCTCGTTGAGCGGGCCGTAAACTACAGGGCTGTCATTTATATCGGTACACGATACGATGTACAGCGCCACCACCAAAAGCATCCAAAGTTTTAACGTTTTCTTCATTGCTATCAAATAATTTAACGAATACAACTTAATAATATACATTACGACTGCAAATATACAAATAATAAGGTAATAATACGTATCTTTTGCAAATTAAATTGTGAAATAGCTGAATTTCAGAATCAAGAATGGAAATGCCCCCCGCTCATAAGAACGGGTGGGAATCAGTAAATCAGATATCTGATATGCCTAACACCCTTTTTCAAAACGTGCTTTTGGGCGTGTCGTTTTGAAGAATAATTTGGAACACTCTTGAAAATTTAGTATCTTTTGTAGTGTCAAATAAGAGAAGTGGAGACATCGCCCGTTAAGGATAAAAATTGCTAGATTTAAATCTAAGAATTGCGCGCATTAATGGTAGCAAGTTTTTCCTTTAATACTGTATATTTGAAATATTGAACAACAACGACGAACATTATCTGACTTTTTTTAACGTTATATGACAATCTAAATTTGGCCGTTTCGGATTTTTGCCTTATCTTTGCAGCAATTTTATAAAGGAATGAAATATGAAACCACTAAACAAACAATTTGCGCCTAAGAGCGTGATGCCGGAAAAGGTGATCCAGTTTGGAGAGGGTAACTTCCTCCGTGCATTCGTAGATTGGATCATCTGGAATATGGACCAGAAGACTGACTTCAACGGCTCCGTCGTTGTGGTACAGCCGATAGAGAAAGGTATGGTGGATAGCCTCAACGCACAGGATTGTCTGTACCATGTGAACCTGCAAGGTCGTGAGAATGGTAAACCCGTGAACACGCTGGAGCGTATCGACGTAATCAGCCGCGCCCTGAACCCCTATACGCAGCATGCTGCCTTCATGGCACTCGCCGACCAGCCGGAGATGCGCTTCGTGATCTCGAACACCACGGAGGCCGGTATCGCTTTCGACCCCAGTTGCAAACTGGAGGATGCTCCCGCAAGCAGTTATCCGGGCAAGCTGGTACAGTTGCTATATCGCCGCTACCAGACATTTAACGGCGACCCGACGAAGGGACTGATCATCTTCCCCTGTGAGCTGATCTTCCTGAACGGACATGTGCTGAAGGACTGCATCAAGAAGTATATCGACCTGTGGAACCTCGGTGCCGACTTCAAGAAATGGGTTGAAGAGGCCTGTGGTGTGTATGCCACCCTCGTGGACCGTATCGTACCTGGCTTCCCACGCAAGGACATTGCCGAGATTCAGGAGAAGATATGCTACCGCGACAACATGGTGGTGCAGGCTGAGAACTTCCACCTCTGGGTGATAGAGGCCCCGAGAGAGGTGGCTAAGGAGTTCCCTGCCGACAAGGCTGGACTGCACGTGCTGTTTGTGCCCTCAGAGGTGCCTTACCACAAGCGGAAGGTGACACTGCTGAATGGTCCGCACACCGTGCTGAGTCCTGTAGCATTTCTGAGTGGTGTGGACATCGTGCGCGATGCCTGCAACCATGAGATAATCTCCCGATATATCCACAAGGTGCAGTTCGACGAGCTGATGCAGACACTCGACCTGCCGATAGAACAGCTGGAGAAATTTGCGGGTGATGTGCTGGAGCGTTTCGACAATCCATACGTGGATCATCAAGTGACCAGTATCATGCTGAACTCATTCCCGAAGTTCCAGGCACGCGACCTGCCCGGACTGAAGACTTATCTGGAGCGTAAGGGCGAACTGCCTAAGGGTCTGGTGTTCGGACTAGCTGCCATCATCACCTACTACAAGGGCGGCAAGCGCAAGGATGGTGTAGAGATCGTGCCTAACGACGACCCGAAGATCATGGATCTGCTGAAAGAGCTCTGGGCTACCGGTGACACCCAAAAGGTGACCGACGGTGTGCTGGGCGCTGAGTTCATCTGGCAGGAGAACCTGAACAAGATTCCCGGTCTGAACGCGATGCTGAAGCAGGATCTCGACCTCATCGAGAGCTTGGGCATGCTGGAGGCGGTGAAATCGATTCTGTAATTTTTTAGCAACGGACTACACGACTTTAGGACTTTAAAAAACTTGGCAGAAGTAATTGAAATAAAGGGGGCGAGGGTTAATAACCTCAAGAACATCAATGTAAAGATCCCCCGCAATACATTTACAGTAATTGCCGGAGTCAGTGGCTCCGGCAAATCATCTTTGGCCTTCGACACATTGTATGCCGAAGGTCAAAGGCGTTATGTAGAGAGCTTGTCGAGCTATGCACGACAGTTCCTGGGCAGGATGAACAAGCCCGAATGCGACTACATCCGAGGCATCCCGCCTGCCACCGCCATTGAACAGAAGGTGATATCCAGGAACCCACGCTCCACTGTGGGCACCACGACGGAGATTTACGAATATCTGCGACTGCTCTTTGCCCGTATCGGACACACCTACTCTCCCATCAGCGGCTGCGAGGTAAAAAAGCACTCGACAGAGGATGTGGTGAAGCAGGTGATGGCGTACTCGAAGGGTACGAAGTTCGTGGTGCTGGCGCCAGTCCATGTGGCTGAGGGGCGCACGATGGAACAACAGCTAAAGGCATATCTGCTGGAGGGATTCGTGAGAATTTACGTTCGCAGCGACTTCCAGCGCATCGACGATTATCTATCAGCTGGCGACATCCAGCAGCAAGAGATATTCCTCGTCATCGACCGCATGAGTGTGGATGACAGCAAGGATGTGATAGCGCGACTGGTGGATTCGGCAGAGACAGCCTTCTATGAGGGCGGCGGAGAGATGCGCCTGATGTTCCTGCCCTCGAATATTGCCTACGACTTCTCGATGCGTTTCGAGGCCGACGGGATGACCTTCGAGGAGCCTAGCGATCAGATGTTCTCGTTTAACTCGCCAGCAGGTGCCTGCCCTACCTGTCAGGGCTTCGGGCGCATCATCGGCATCGATGAGAAGCTGGTGATTCCCAACACGACGCTATCGGTGTATGACGGTTGCGTGGTGTGCTGGCACGGCGAGAAAATGAAAGAGTGGCAGCAGTGGTTCATCCGTCATGCCGCCATCGACAACTTCCCCATCTTCGAGCCATACATGAACCTGACTCAGCAGCAGAAAGACTGGCTGTGGCACGGACTGCCCTCTGACAAGGGCGCTAAAGAAAAGCCCTGCATCGACGAGTTTTTCAAGATGGTGGAAGCCAGTCAGTATAAGATACAATACCGCGTGATGCTGGCCCGCTATCGCGGCAGAACCACCTGTCCGACCTGTCATGGTACACGTCTAAAGCCTGAGGCTGACTACGTGAAGATCGGGGGCAGAAGCATCACCGACCTGGTGCAGATGCCTGTGGTGAGGCTGAAGGAGTGGTTCGACCATCTGGAACTCGACGAACACGATGCTGAGGTAGGGAAACGCCTATTGACGGAGGTAAAGAACAGACTGCAGTTCCTGCTCAACGTGGGACTTGGCTATCTGACACTCAACCGTCTGTCGAACTCACTCTCGGGTGGTGAGAGTCAGCGCATCAACCTCTGTACCAGTTTAGGCAGTTCACTGGTGGGCTCGCTCTATATCCTCGATGAGCCCAGTATCGGACTGCATGCCAGAGATACCAATCGCCTGATCAATGTGCTGAAGGATCTGCAGGACCTGGGTAATACCGTCGTGGTGGTAGAGCATGACGAGGAGATCATGCGCGCTGCCGACTATCTGATAGATATAGGCCCCGACGCAGGGCGCCTGGGTGGCGAGATCGTCTTCGAGGGGAATGCAGCTTGCATAGCTAGGCTTCCTAGGGAGCCTAGCCAACCTAGTTCACCAATCCCCCCTAGCCCGACTAGAAGTTACACAGTGAGATATCTCCGCGGTGAGGAGACCATCGACATTCCGAAGAGTCGCCGCCCCTGGAATCTGCACATCGACATAAAAGGTGCCAGAATGAATAACCTGAGAGGCATCGACGTATTATTCCCTCTCAACGTGATGACAGTCGTAACAGGCGTCTCGGGCTCGGGCAAGTCGAGTCTGGTGAAAGGTATTCTCTACCCTTCCCTCAAGCGCCATCTGGGAGAGGTGTGCGATGCTCCAGGAGAGTATCTCGGCATCGAAGGCGACGTCAATGCCATCAAGCATGTGGAGTTCGTGGATCAGAACCCCATCGGCAAATCCACCCGCTCGAATCCTGCGACGTATGTAAAAGCCTATGATGCCATCCGCGACCTCTTTGCCGAACAGCCCTTGTCACAGCAGATGGGATTCACCCCCCAGCACTTCTCGTTTAATACTGACGGCGGACGCTGTGAGGAATGTAAGGGTGCTGGTGTCATCACGGTAGAGATGCAGTTTATGGCAGATCTTGTATTAGAGTGCGAGGCCTGTCACGGTCATCGTTTCAAGCACGAGATCCTCGACGTGAAGTTTGAGGGAAAGAATATCGACGACGTGCTGAACATGACGATATCAGAAGCTATTGAGTTCTTCAACACTTATAAAAAAGATAACATTGTGAAGCGACTGAAGAGTCTGGAGGACGTGGGACTGGGCTATATCAAACTCGGTCAGAACTCCTCGACCCTCTCCGGCGGTGAGAACCAGCGCGTAAAACTGGCCTACTTCATCGGACAGGAGAAGCAGGAGCCGACACTCTTCATCTTCGACGAACCGACGACGGGACTACACTTCCACGATATCCACAAGCTGCTAGAGGCCTTCAACGCACTGATAACGCGAGGACACACCATTCTCATCATCGAGCACAATATGGAGATCATCAAATGTGCCGACTATGTAATAGACTTAGGTCCAGACGGCGGCGACAAAGGTGGCGCACTGGTGGCAAAAGGCACACCTGAGGAGATCGCGGCATGTCAGGAGAGTCTCACTGGTCAGTATCTGAAACCCAAATTAAACCTATAGACATTGAATCGGCGTCAACGATACATCAGAGCCATACTTATCTGCCTACTGACACTCAGTATGCCGACAGCTATGTCTGGTGCCAAGAAAGACTCGCTGATACTGGGTAAGATCTACGAATACCGACATCTGAACATCAGTAATGTAGCGAACCTCGAGGATAACGTGTATGCAAAGATCCGTTTCAATGTTGAAAAGCGAAACGCCATCCTCTGGCTCATCCCCTCGATGTATGTGCTGGCTAAGGACCCCAGGGAATATATACGCGAATCGTACAGCAATATCATTTACAAGAATGAGCACGACTTCGACGTCAAGAAACAGCTAGTGACGGGAACTATCCGTAGAAATCGCAAGGCGATGCCCACCATTATCGAATACAACACCCCCGACCTATATGGCATCACGCTCTACGAGAACTACATGCTGTCGCCCTTCCACCCTCACAATAGAGTTTATTACCGCTTTAAGCAATTCCGCCAGAGCGACGGCAACACCCGTCTGGAGTTCAAGCCGAAGATCTATAACACCCAACTGGTGAACGGCTTTGCCATCGTGGATACAAACTCGGGCCGCATCATCCGTACCGTGCTGAATGGTGAGTTTGATATGGTATCGTTCTGTTCCGAAGTGAAACAAGGAGAAGATGGTGCTTTCGGATTGATGCCGGCACAATGCACCACGGCTGCCACTTTCAGGTTTATGGGTAATAGGGTTTCGACGGTGTTTAACTCTATGTATCATCAGTCAACCATTCTGCCCGACAGCATCGATGAGAGCAAAAGCAGACAACTGATAGACTCGTTGCGCCCAGAACCCTTGGCAGAAAGCGACAAGCGTTTATATGAGTCACAGGAAGCACAGAAAAGGGCAGCAGAGGAAGCCGACACCATCGAGCATAAGGAGAATAAGTTGAGAGACTTTCTCTGGCACTCTGTGGGCGATAACCTTGTGACACCTTTGGCAGCAGAGTCGAAGGATGCCGAGTTCCGCTTGTCACCCATCATCAATCCATTATATGTGCGTTATAGCGGCAGCAAAGGTCTATCCTACAAGATAAGATTCTGGTTGCGGTACAGATTCAATGATCACCGCTATCTGACACTGGAGCCAACGTTCGGTTACAACTTCAAGCAGCGGCAGTTCTACTTTACCGCGCCTCTGAGAATGACCTATAACCCGAAGCGTAATGGATATGCCGAGATTGTCTGGGGTAACGGTAACCGCATCAGCAATTCCACCGTACTGGATCAGATCAATCATGAGCATGGAGACTCCCTCCATTTTGACGAGCAAGATGCGGATAAGTTTACCGATAACTTTGTTGAAGTGAAGAACAACATCATGCTGCTCGACTGGTTTGATCTCGAAACGGGGCTCGTGTACCATCAGCGTAAGGCTGTCAACAAGGGGCTGATGAATAAATACGATAAACCTACCGAATACCGAAGCTTTGCACCGAAGTTCGTATTTAAGTTCTACCCCTGGCTGGACAAAGGACCTACGCTGACTGCCACCTACGAAAGGAGCATCAAGAATGTGTTTGACTCGAACCTACAGTATGAGCGCTGGGAGCTCGACGGACAATGGAAAAAGAGGATTCGCGGTCTTCGTGTGCTGAACATCAGACACGGCTACGGCTTCTATACCAACAGGGGCGACAACTACTTCATGGACTACTCTAATTTCCGGGAAAACAACCTGCCTGAAGGCTGGAACGACAAGTGGACTGGCGATTTCCAGTTGCTCGACGGAAAGATCTACAACGAATCGAACTTCTATTTCCGCAACAACGTGTCGTTTGAGTCTCCCCTGCTCTTCGCCACATGGTTGCCGTATGTTGGAAAATATATCGAGAAGGAGCGCCTGTACTTCAGTAACGTTATCGTGCAGCATACACGTCCTTACTTCGAGATCGGCTACGGCTTTACCAACCGCTATATCTCCTTAGGCTTTTTTGCCAGCTTCCTGAATACGCAATTCCAGAAAGCAGGTATCACCTTTGACTTTGAACTCTTTAAACGATGGTAACACCCCTGACTGTATATAAGGCAAGTGCTGGAAGCGGCAAAACATTTACACTTGCCACTGAATATATCCGACTGATTGTGGAGAATCCCATGAGCTATCGGAACATCCTGGCAGTGACCTTTACCAACAAGGCTACTGAGGAGATGAAGATGCGAATACTGAGTCAGCTCTATGGGATCTGGAAGGCACTTCCTGAGTCGGACAACTATATGAAAGTGATAGCAGAAAAGACTGGTTACAAGGAGCCGCTCATCAGAGAGCGGGCAGGACAAGGACTCGCCAACCTGTTGCATAACTATAACCATTTCCGCGTGGAGACAATCGACACCTTCTTCCAGAGTGTGTTGAGAAATATGGCGCGTGAGCTCGACCTGACCACCAACCTGAGAATCGGCCTCAACGATGTGCAGGTGGAGGAGATTGCGGTAGATCAGCTGATTGCCGACTTGAGCACTACTGACGTGATGCTGCAGTGGATCCTGAAGTATATCATGGAGAGTATTTCGGATGACAAGTCGTGGAACGTCATCACACAGATCAAGCGTTTCGGGCGTACCATCTTCAATGACGAATACAAGGCGGTGAGTCAACAGTTGAAACTGAAGATGGAAGAGAAAGGGTTCTTTGAGCAATACACCACCCACCTGCGAGAGATCAGAAAAGCCGCAGAGGAAAGGATGAAGCTGATTGGAGAGAGCTTCTTCGAAACACTTGAAGGTGAAGGCCTCAGCACGGATGATCTGTCGAACAAGAACCGAGGTATAGCCAGTTTCTTCCGGAAACTGCAGAATGGCGTGTTTGATGCTTCTATCGAAAATACTACTGTTGCCAATTGTTTAGATAATCCTGAGAAATGGTGCGCTAAGACGCACCCTCAGCGCGACTACATCATCTCGTTGGCAGAAGGGGTGTTAGGCGATATCCTGCGCTATGCGGTAGAGGAACGTCCGCGCCAATGGAAACTCTTCAAGTCGGCAGACCTCACCCTGAGGCACTTGAACCAGCTCAGACTATTGGGCAGTATCGAGCAGAAGGTAAGAGAACTGAATGAGAACAACAACCGCTTTTTGTTGAGCGACACCCAGCAGTTGCTGCACGCCCTGATAGAAGGCAGTGACTCGCCCTTTATCTTTGAGAAGATCGGCACCCAGCTGGAGCATGTGATGATTGACGAGTTTCAGGATACGAGTACCGTTCAGTGGCAGAACTTCCGCGTGCTGCTCGACGAATCGATGAGTCATGAAGGTGGCTCAAACCTCATTGTGGGCGACGTGAAGCAGAGCATCTATCGCTGGCGCTCAGGCGACTGGCGACTGCTGAATGACATCGAACAGCAGTTCCGTCAACAGCAGATTGTCACACTGCCCTTGAAAACCAATTACCGTTCCGAACGTGAGGTCATCAACTTCAACAACTACTTCTTCACCCATGCGGCAGACCTAGAATATCTGGCACAGAAAGAACTGAGTGGTGAGGCTGCAGAGCAGTTGAAGAAAGCTTATGCTGATGTGGTGCAGAATATACCAGAGGATCGTGAGGAAGCTGGCGAGGTGAGCGTTATGCTTCTGCCTGCAGAAGATTATCAGGAACAGACACTCCAACAGGTGGCAGACACCATCAGCATGCTAATTTCACGCGGCGTCCCCCAGCAGTCAATCGCCATCTTGGTGCGTACCAATTCCCTTATCCCCACAATCGCCAATTATTTCCTGGAGCAGATGCCAGGAATCAACATCGTGTCTGACGAGGCCTTCAGACTGGATGCTTCAGCAGCAGTCAACCTCCTGGTATCAGCCCTCAGACTTCTCACCCACCCTGACGACCAGCTGACAAAAGCCGCCATTGTGAAACTCTACCATATCGACGTGTTGCAGGAAAAAGCAGAAGACAACAGTCTGTTGCTGAGTACAAACGATCTGGATCAGTTGTTGCCAGAGGCATTCCTCACCCAACGGGAGGTGCTGCTCACGATGCCACTCTATGAGTTGGCAGAACGCCTGCACGCCATCTTTGAACTGGAGCGACTGAACGAGCAGAGTGCCTATGTGTTCACTTTCTATGACCAGCTGGCAAGTTATGTGAGTGAGAACACCGCCGACATCGACTTGTTCCTTGCAGCGTGGGATGAGAGCATCTGTAGCAAGACGATTCAGAGCAAAGAGACCTATGGTGTGAGGATTCTCTCTATCCACAAGTCGAAGGGACTGGAATATGACTATGTGATCTGTCCGTTCTGCGACTGGCAGCTGGAGAAGACCAGTGGAAACATCCTGTGGTGCCAGCCTCAGGGACAGCCCTTCAGCGATCTGCCCATCGCACCTGTCGATTATATCCAGAAACAGATGCTGGGCACCATCTACGAACAGGACTATCTGCATGAACATCTGCAGAACACAGTAGATAATCTGAATCTATTGTATGTAGCCTTCACCCGTGCGAAGAAAGGCTTGTACGTGATCGGTAAGCGTGGGTTTAAGAATTCACGCTCCAGACTGATTGAGCAATGTCTGCCTTTAGTGGCAAAGGATATGCCCCAAGCCACCCTCAAAGGCCTAGAGGATGAGAAAGGGAAACTGATCTTTACTAGCAGCCCTAGGGAGCCTAGGATGCCTAGTATCCCTAGGATGCCTTGTGAGCCTAGGCAGCCTAGCTCTTCTAACAACCCCTTCCTGCAGCCAGCAGAGCCCATCGATGTTGACTTCCGCTATATGGAGAGTCAGGTAAACTTCCGCCAGAGTAACCGCAGTCAGGCGTTTATCGAGGCTGATGAGAGTGATGAGACAGAACGCCTGAACTACATCCAGACAGGCAGTGTTCTGCATCAGATCTTCTCTGCCATCCGCACCACCGACGATATTGAGGATGCCATGAAGCAGTTGCAGTTTGAGGGTGTTCTCTATGATGAGCAGATTACCCCAGAGCATATCACCAAGATGCTGAGAAAGCGACTACAGGACGAACGGGTGGCAGACTGGTTCTCGCCCCACTGGACACTCTTCAACGAATGTACCATTCTCACGACAGAGAACGGCGAGGTGAAGGAACGACGCCCAGACCGCGTGATGAATGACGGCGACAAATGGGTGGTTGTAGATTTCAAGTTCGGTAGTCAGAAACCGGAATACATCAATCAGGTGCGTGAGTATATGCAGTTGATCAGAGCCATGCAGCCTGATGCCAAGGTGAGCGGTTATCTCTGGTTTGTGTATAGTAATAAGATTGAAGAGATTAAAGACTAAAGAAGATATGTTGTTTCTAGAACATGTAGCAGCCGATCTGCTGAAAAGATACGGAACCGACCTGTCGAGGGTGGCGGTAGTGTTCCCCAATAAACGTGCCTCGCTCTTCTTGAATGAGCATCTGGCACGACTGGCGGGAAAACCCTTATGGAGTCCTGCCTATATTACCATTAGCGACTTCTTCCGCAGTCACTCTTCATGGAAGGTGGCCGACCCCATCCTTCTCGTCTGCGAACTCCACAAATGTTTCATCGAGACAACAGGGATCGATGAGACGCTGGATCACTTTTACGGATGGGGACAGCTGCTCTTAGCCGACTTCGACGACCTGGATAAGAACATGGGACCTGCAGACCAGGTGTTTAAGAACCTGCGCGATATCCATGAACTCGACGACATCTCCTACCTAACGGATGAACAGCGGGAGATGATCAAGCGATTCTTCAGCAACGCATCGGCACCATCTACCATCGCTTCAACGAGCAGCTTGCCAGTCAGCAGCTCTGTTATGAGGGTGCCCTCTACCGACAAGTGGTTGAGAATCCCGCTATCGACTTCCGCTACGATACCTATGCCTTTGTGGGCTTTAACCATCTGCAGGAGGTGGAGAAGCTGCTCTTCAAGCGACTGGAGCGCGAAGGCAAGGCCATCTTCTATCAAGACACCGAAGAACTGCCGCCAGAGGAGCTGACCTATATCTCAGCACCTACAGATAGTATTCAGGCACACTTTGTGAGTCAGTGGCTCACTCCTGAACGTATTGCAGCAGGCAGAAAAACCGCCATCGTACTCTGCGACGAGAAGCTGTTGCAGACGGTGATACACTGTCTGCCGAAGGAGGTGGAGAAAGTCAACGTCACCACTGGTTACCCCCTGAGTCAGACGGCTGCCGCCACACTGGTGAGTCAGTTCTTCAACCTGCAGATCAACGGTTACTCACTGAAGACCCAATCGTTCAGGCGCCACTGGCTCGAACTGATGAGTCGTCATCCATATGCGAAGATGATGCCAGAGAACTATGCCGCCACCCACTATACCGACAACAACGAACTGCTGCATACCCTGCTGGGTATCGTGCGTCATGTAGCAAAAGACCCCAGTCCGAAGGATCAGTTGGCTACAGAGAGTCTCTTCAGAGTCTATACAGTGCTGAACCGACTGACGGATCTGGTGGATAGCGGTATCCTAAAAGTCGATATCATCACTCTTCAGCGTCTGGTGACACAGGTGATACAGTCAACGACGATCCCCTTTCACGGCGAACCCGCAGAAGGTATTCAGATCATGGGCGTGCTCGAAACCCGTAACCTCGACTTCGATCACGTGCTGATGCTCTCCTGCAACGAAGGGAACATGCCTCGGGGCGTGAGCGACACCTCGTTTATCCCCTATAGTATCCGAAAAGCCTACGGACTAACTACCGTAGATCACAAGGTGGCTATCTACGAACACTATTTCCATCGCTTGCTGCAGCGGGCGAAAGATGTCACACTGGTCTATAACAATGCCACCAACGACGGACAGACGGGAGAGATGTCACGTTTCATGCTGCAACAGATGGTGGAGCGCGAGAAACCCATCCTGTATCGTAGCCTTCAGGCTGGTCAGCAGACCAGTCTCCGTCGCCCTAAGCCTATTGTAAAGACCGATGAGGTGATGGCGATTATGAAGGAGCACTTCTCGAAGGAGAAAGGAGGTATCAGTCCCACTGCCATCAGTGCCTATCTGCGCTGTCAGCTGCGTTTTTTCTACCACTATGTAGGAAATCTGATTGAGCCAGACGACAATGACGAGGAACTTGTTGACAAC
Organism: uncultured Prevotellaceae bacterium; assembly: GCA_902800595.1. Lineage (GTDB taxonomy): Bacteria > Bacteroidota > Bacteroidia > Bacteroidales > Bacteroidaceae > Prevotella. The sequence continues at coordinate 103,149 of CADCFA010000007.1, forward strand.
CGCACCTTCGGAAACATCTTCCACAAGGCAGCCCAGACGCTCTATGAGAAGCTGAAGGCGCTGACAGGCAACCATATCACTTCCTTAGTCATCGACGACTATCTGAAGCGTACGATAGAGATTGAACAGGCGGTAGATGATGCTTTCAGAACCGAACTTTTCCAGATCAAGGATCCGAACCGCAAGATGCCAAACTACGATGGTCTGCAGCTCATCAACAGAGAGGTAATCATCAAGTATATCCGTCTGCTGTTGGAAGCCGACAGGAAACTGACGCCATTCAGCATCTTAGGTTTGGAGAAACCCGTCAGGATGCCTTTCGGAGACACGGTCCTCAGAGGATACATCGATCGCTTAGACCAGATCACAGATCCGGAGACTGGTGAAGAGCTGGTGCGTGTCATCGACTATAAGACAGGTGCTAGGAAGCAGAAGGACCTGCCCGATGTGGCAGCCATCTTCGATCCCACCAATGTGAAGGAGCATAGCGACTATTACCTGCAGGCTTTCCTCTATAGCCATATTGTGCGCCAGGAGATGAGCACACCAGTATCCCCGCTCCTCTTGTTCATTCAATATACAGGAGCCGAAAACTATGAGCCCACGCTGAAACTGGGTAAGGAGCCCGTCAAGGATATCGCCAACGTATCGGAAGAGTTTATGCGGCTGTTGACAGAAAAGATGAGCGAGATCTTCAGTCAAGACCTCGCTTTCTCGCCGACAGAGGATGCCGATCGCTGTAAGACATGCCCCTATCAGATGCTTTGTCGGTAATCTGTTACTCCTCCATGAGTTTACGATAACGTGTCCGCTTAGGTTCCTCTAGTCCTAAGCGCTGCGCTTTGTTTGTCTCATATTCCGAGTAGTTGCCTTCGAAATAGAACACGTTTCCTTCACCCTCGAAAGCTAAGATATGGGTACAGATACGATCCAGGAACCAGCGGTCGTGACTGATGATAACGGCACATCCCGCAAAGGCCTCAAGACCCTCCTCCAGCGCACGTAACGTGTTGACATCAATATCGTTAGTAGGCTCATCCAAAAGTAACACATTACCCTCTTGCTTCAGTGCGATAGCCAGATGCAGACGGTTACGCTCACCTCCTGAGAGCACACCGCATTTCTTCTCCTGATCAGCCCCGCTGAAATTGAAACGTGAGAGATAGGCACGCACATTCACATCTTTACCCCCCATACGGATCGTCTCGTTGCCGCCACTCACCACCTGATAGACACTCTTCTCCGGATCGATGTCCTTATGCTGCTGATCCACATAGGAGAGCTTCACTGTCTCACCCACGTCAAAGGTACCTGCATCAGGCGTATCAAGTCCCATGATCAGTCGGAAGAGTGTTGTCTTACCCGCACCATTAGGACCAATCACACCCACGATACCATTAGGTGGCAGGATGAAGTTGAGGTCGTTGAAGAGCTGCTTCTCCAGGAACGACTTGGCGACATGCTCTGCCACGATGACCTTATTACCCAGTCGCGGGCCGTTGGGGATGAAAATCTCAAGTTTCTCCTCACGCTCTTTCTGTTCCTCATTCAACATCTTGTCGTAGGAGTTCAGACGGGCTTTTCCTTTTGCGTGACGTGCCTTGGGTGCCATACGAACCCACTCCAACTCACGCTCTAAGGTCTTGCGTCGCTTAGAGGCAGACTTCTCCTCCTGAGCCAGACGCTGCGACTTCTGTTCGAGCCAAGAAGAATAGTTACCCTTCCAGGGGATGCCCTCACCGCGATCCAGTTCAAGAATCCACTCTGCCACATCGTCGAGGAAATAGCGGTCGTGCGTCACAGAAATCACCGTTCCCTCATACTGCTGCAGATGCTGCTCCAACCAGTCTATCGACTCTGCGTCGAGGTGGTTGGTGGGCTCATCGAGCAACAGCACATCAGGCTTCTGCAGCAACAGACGACACAGTGCCACACGGCGGCGCTCACCACCCGAGAGTGTCTGTACATTCCAATCGCCAGGAGGACAGTTCAGGGCAGCCATCGCACGATCCAGCTTAGAGTCCATATTCCACGCGTCTGTCGCATCGATGATATCCTGCAGCTCCGCCTGGCGCTGCATCAGCTTGTCCATCTTGTCGGCATCCTCGTAATATTCGGGCAGTCCGAACTTCACGTTGATGTCATCGTATTCTGCGAGTGCGTCATACACATGCTGCACACCTTCCATCACATTCTCCTTGACAGTCTTGGTCTCGTCGAGTGGCGGATCCTGGGGCAGATAGCCTACCGAGTAGCCAGGACTCCACACCACGTTGCCCTGATACTGCTGGTCGAGTCCGGCAATAATCTTCATCAGTGTAGATTTACCAGAACCATTCAGACCGATGATACCGATCTTAGCCCCATAGAAAAAACTGAGGTAGATGTTCTTGAGCACTTGCTTTTGGTTCTGCTGAATGGTCTTGCTCACTCCGACCATCGAGAAAATCACTTTCTTGTCGTCAACTGTTGCCATACTTTTGAGTAAATTTCAGATTTTGTGCAAAAATACAAAAAAAAGCCGAAATCTAATACATATCTCATATTTTATTTGTAATTTCGCAGCCAAATTGAGCAAACAGACGATAAAACGCATGAATAGAGTTGTAATTACAGGCATGGGTATCTGGTCGTGCATCGGTACCAGCCTCGACGAAGTCAGAGACGCCCTTTATGCAGGAAAGAGTGGTATCATCCTCGACCCTGTACGTAAGGAGGCAGGCTTCCGTTCCGGACTGGTGGGAAATGTACCGAAAGCCGATCTGAAAGCCCTACTCCCCCGCAATACAAGAAGTTATATGCACGAAGAGAGCCAGTATGCCTATCTAGCTACGCTGCAGGCTTTGCAACAGGCAGGTATCGATATGGACTATCTGGAGCGCCACGAGGTGGGTATCATCTATGGCAACGACTCTGCTGTTGAAGCCAGCAGCAAGGCTGTAGATAAGTTCCACCAGATGCACACCAGTCTGGCATGTGGCAGCGGTTCACTCTTCCAGGCCCTCAACTCCACCATCTCCATGAATCTGGCTTGTATCTTCAAGTTGAAGGGTATCAACCAGACGATTTCCGCCGCCTGCTCTTCTGGTTCCCAGAGTATCGGTATGGCTGCAACGCTGATTGCCAACGGCTTACAGGACTGCATCATCTGCGGTGGTGCCGAAGAGGTGAATCACCTTGGTGTGGTGTCTTTCGACGGACTGCAGTCGTTCTCTGTCCGTGAGGATGCCCCAGAGAAAGCCAGTCGTCCCTTCGATAAGGATCGTGACGGGCTCGTGCCCAGCGGCGGAGGTGCCTCTCTGATTTTAGAGAGTTATGAGCACGCCATCCAGCGAGGAGCACCGGTTCTGGCAGAAGTGTTGGGCTGGGGATTCTCCGGCAATGGCGATCATATCTCTACACCTAATGTCGAAGGCCCCGCAAAGAGTATGACTAACGCCCTGAAGAACGCAGGTGTTACGCCCCATGATATCGGTTATGTGAATGCCCACGCCACCAGTTCGCTGATTGGTGACCAGCGCGAGGCACAGGTGATAGCAAATGTCTTTGGCAGCTACAAGGTGCCTGTAAGCTCCACCAAAAGTCTCACAGGTCATGAGATGTGGATGGCAGGTGCCAGCGAGGTGATCTACTCCATCCTGATGATGAAGAACGACTTCATGGCAGGCAACCTGAATTTCGAGAACCCTGATGAAGAGACTGCCGTTGTCAACGTACTGCCAGAGCGAAAGGACCAGCATTTCGACCTATTCCTCAGCAATTCTTTCGGCTTTGGCGGCACCAACTCCACCCTTATCATCAAGAATACCAGGAGTTAACTGATTTTGCAGTACGAGAGAGTACAAAAACTCAGATAGAACAACAATTTTTGCCTTTTTTTGAAAAAAAATCGGGAAATATTTCGGTAATCCACTGAAAATTAGTAACTTTGCAGTCCAAAATCGAGAAAATACAATTTCTCACATTATTAATATATATAAGAAAAAGAAATGACCAAGGCAGACATCATCAACAAAATTGCTGATCAGACTGGTGTAGCCAAGAAAGATGTGGCAACCACTGTCGAAGCTTTTATGGAGGAGATCCGTGTGAGCCTCGCTGAGAACAAGGAGAACATCTATCTTCGTGGTTTCGGTACCTTCCTTGTGAAGCACCGCGCTCAGAAAACAGCTCGTAACATCTCTAAGAATACGACGATTGTTATCGACGCCCACGATTTCCCCACCTTCAAGCCCTCAAAGAGCTTTATTGAGAAGATGAAGTAATTAACAACTTAAATAAATTCTAGAATTATGCCAAACGGAAAGAAAAAGAAGGGCCACAAGATGGCTACTCACAAGCGTAAGAAGAGACTGCGCAAGAATCGTCATAAGAGCAAGTAAGCTTAAGTGACAAGAGAGGAAAATGAAAGGAGTGTGCCTGCTAATCCTGAAAAGGATAGCGGCACACCCTTTTGAGTTAAAAGAAACCCTACAAGAATAGCAAGAAGCTAATGACAAGTGAAGTAATCATTGATGTTCAGCCGAAAGACATCTCGATAGCCCTGCTTGAAGACAAGCAGCTGGTGGAGTACCAGCAGGAGCAGCGCACCGTGTCGTTCTCGGTGGGTAACATCTATGTGGCAAAGGTAAAGAAGATCATGCCTGGTCTCAATGCCTGCTTCGTCGATGTCGGTGCCGAGCGCGTGGCTTTCCTGCATTATCTTGATCTGGGAAATCAATTCCACTCCTACGAGAAGTATCTGAAACAGGTGACGAGCGACCGCAAGAAGCTCTACCCTATTCAGAAAGCTAGCATCCAGCCCACCCTGAAGAAGGACGGCAGCATCGCCAACACACTGAATGTTGGACAGGAGATTCTGGTACAGATCACCAAGGAGCCTATCAATACCAAGGGACCGCGACTGACTTGCGAACTGAGTTTCGCAGGGCGCTATCTGGTGCTGATCCCCTTTGAGAACGGTATCTCTGTCTCAACAAAGATTAAGCGTGGTGAGGAGCGTAGCCGATTGAAACAGCTCATCCAAAGCATCAAGCCAAAGAACTTCGGCGTCATCGTGCGTACAGTGGCAGAAGGCAAAAAGGCCGCCGAACTCGATGCAGAGTTGAAGATCCTGTTGAAACGCTGGGAAGACACCATCACGAAGGTTCAGAAGACCACCGAACGCCCGCAGATTTGTTTTGAGGAGGAAAGTCGGGCTGTGGCACTGCTTCGCGATCTGTTCAATCCCTCTTATGACGGCATTTACGTCAACGACAGTGATATTCACGACGAAATCAAGAACTACCTGGGGCTCATCGCTCCGGAGAAGAAAGAGATAGTCAAGCTGTACCAAGGTACACTGCCTATCTTCGACAACTTCGACGTTACCAAACAGTTGAAGTCAGGCTTTGGAAAGACTGTCAATTACAAGCACGGCGCCTACCTCATCATCGAGCACACAGAGGCGATGCATGTAGTGGATGTGAACAGCGGTACGCGTATCAAGAAAGAGAACAGTCAGGAGACCAATGCCCTCGAGACCAATCTGGGAGCTGCCGACGAGCTGGCACGCCAGTTGCGACTCAGGGATATGGGCGGCATCATCATCGTTGACTTTATCGACATGAAACTGCCCGAGGATCGCCAGTTGCTCTACGAACGCATGTGCAAGAACATGCAGAAGGACAGAGCCCGACACAACATCCTGCCGCTCTCTAAGTTCGGACTGATGCAGATCACCCGTCAGCGCGTGCGCCCAGCCATGAGCGTGAATGTAGAGGAGGTATGCCCCACCTGCTTTGGAAAGGGCACCATCAAGTCGAGCCTTCTCTTCACAGATACGCTGGAGAATAAAATTGACAACCTGGTCAATAAGATCGGAATCCGCAAGTTCTTCCTCCACGTACATCCTTACGTGGCAGCCTACATCAACAAGGGCGTTTTCAGCCTGAAGCTACAATGGCAGATGAAATATGGACTTGGTGTCCATGTGGTACCCTCTCAGAAACTTGCCTTCCTGCAGTATGAGTTCTATGACGCTAACAGGCAGTTCATCGACATGCAGGAAGAGATTGAAACGAAATAAGCACCTGTAATAACAAAAAAAAGCTTTAACACCATGTTAACATTGAAAATCCTGTTCTGGGTCTGCTTGTTGATCGTTTTCTATACCTATATAGGTTATGGGATATTACTCTGCATCATCATCCGGATGAAACGGCTCATATGCGGGAAACCGCAGAAGGCTGTTCTGCCGGCTGATGACGAGCTACCCACGATGACCCTCATGATCTGTGCCTATAATGAGGAAGATGTCGTGGCAGAGAAGATGGAAAATACATTGGCACTCGACTACCCGAAAGACAAGTTCCGCATCATGTGGGTTACCGACGGCAGCAACGACCGTACCAACGAGTTGCTCGCAGCCTATCCCGAGGTAGATGTCGTGTTCAGTCCTGAGCGTCGCGGTAAGACCGCAGCCCTGAAACACGGACTCCAGGAGCTGAAGACCCGTTATGTAGCCTTCACCGATGCCAATACGATGATCAATCCCACCGCCATACGTGAGATAGCCCGTCTGTTTATGGATCCCACCGTGGGCTGTGTCTCCGGAGAGAAACGCGTAGCAGCTAAGACATCCGGTGAGATGGCTGCTGAGGGCGAAGGTTTCTACTGGCGTTATGAGAGCACCCTAAAGCGCTGGGACAGTGAGCTTTACTCGGCGATGGGCGCTGCTGGCGAACTCTACGCCATCGACCCCGCCCTGGTGCGCGAGGTGCCCAACGAGGCACTGCTCGACGACTTCATGATGTCGATGCTGATTGTCAACGAAGGCAAGCGTATCGCCTATACACCCGACGCCTACGCACTGGAGTACGGCTCAGCCGACCTCAAGGAGGAGGCAAAGCGGAAACGCCGTATCGCGGCAGGCGGCCTGCAGAGCATCTGGTGGCTTCGCGGTATGCTCAACCCCTTTCGTCAGCCGCTGGTGGCCTTCCAGTACATTAGTCACCGTGTGCTCCGCTGGAGCATCACTCCGGTAGCCATGTTGCTGCTCCTGCTTGTAAACATCATCCTGGTGATACTGGGTGCTGGCACCTTCTACACCGTGATGCTGCTGTTGCAGGCACTCTTCTACCTGATGGCCGCTGCCGGATGGCTGTTGGGTCGCTCAGGGCACAGCAATAAACTGCTCTACATCGCATACTACTTCGTATTTATGAACCTCAACGTGTTCCGCGGGATGGCCTATCTGAAAAGTCACAGCAATAGCGGCGCCTGGGAAAAAGCTCGAAGAAGTTAAAAAAAATCCATAATTATTTTTTTATTTCAGAAAAAATACGTACCTTTGTGCCAAATTTTCGTATCAGAAAGACTCATGGAAAAGAACGAGAAAGATATGTTGTTGCAAAAGTACGCTGATCTGAATCGCAGGTTAACCCTTGCGAACGAGCAGTTGTCTATTGCCAACCAAAAGCTGAAGGAATACGAGGAAAAGGCTCTGAAGGCTGAAAAGGCCAGCAAGATGAAGTCGCTTTTCCTTGCCAACATGAGCCATGAGATCCGTACCCCACTGAATGCTATCGAAGGCTTTTCGCGCGTGCTTGTTGAGACCGACTCTCAGGAAGACCGCATGAAGTTCTATGAGATCATCGAGAGCAACAACAACCGTCTGCAGGGTCTTGTCAACGAGATTCTCGACCTCTCGCGTGTGGAGTCCGGAGAGATTGTGATCAAGAAGACCACAATCGACTTGAACGAATTCTGCACAAGCATCAAGACCCTCTTCAAGTTCCGCTGTCCCGAAACCGTGAAGCTGGAGTGGGAAAAGCCTGTGATGAACGTTACGTTCAAGACCGACGGCAACCGTCTGACACAGGTATTCTCCAACCTCATCAGCAACGCCCTGAAGCATACGCCTAACGGCAGCATCACTTACGGCTTTAAGATTCTCGATGATGCGGAAAAGATTGAGTTCTTTGTAAAAGACACTGGTACAGGTATCGCCAAGGAAGATCAGCAGCGCATCTTCCAGACATACGTATCCGGCGACGCGGAGAACAATCAGAACGGCTTCGGTCTCGGTCTGGCACTCTGTAAGATTATCGTAGAGAAGATGGGCGGCTCGATCTCTGTAGAGTCAGAAATTGGTCAGGGAGCCACCTTCCGCTTCAACATGCCGTTCGAAGGTACGATTGGCGGTAAGAACTCACAGCGAACCACTACCACTCAAAATATACGCACCATCCGCGTCAGTGCCCACGCCAACGAGAAGAACATGAAGACGATCCTTGTAGCTGAAGACGAGGACAGCAACTACGAGCTGGTAAAGATTGTGCTTCAGAAGCGCTACAAGCTGTTGCGCGCCCATAACGGCATCGAGGCAGTGATGATAAATGAGGATGAGCATCCCGACTTAATCCTGATGGACATCCGTATGCCGGAGATGAACGGTCTCGACGCTACGCGTATTATTAAAGAGGTGAACAATGATACCCCCGTTATCGCCCTGAGTGCATACGCCTTCGAGGAGAACATCCGTGAGGCGAAGGTTGCCGGCTGCGACGAGTTCATGGCAAAGCCTTTCAAGGTGGAGAACCTGATTGAGACGGTCAGAAAGTACCTCGACCAATAAAGATATCCCTTTTTACTTACTAAAACATATTTTATCATGGGAAAACTTGCTGTACAGAAATATTTTTCATTCATGATGCTCATCATCACCTTCCTACTGATGGTGTTTACACTCGTAGGACTGTTCGGTGGTGATGTACAACCTGCAGGAAACACGGCACGCGCCATGCTGGTCTATGCCTTGCCACTGTTGCTTACGGCCAATGCCGTCTTCCTCATCTACTGGCTCATCATGCGCCGCTTCCACTGGATGCTCATGCCCTTCATCACCTTGCTCTGCTGCATCCCCTATGTAGGCACGATGTATCAGTTTGGTGACCTCGATGAGGCAGCCGAGAAGACACCAGGCTTTAAGATTGCCACCTACAACGTGGCTATGTTCTCACGTGAGACCACAGGGTTCATGGCACAGGACATCCTCGCAGAGATGAAGCGACAGAAAGTGGATATCGCCTGTTTCCAGGAGTACAACGACTTTTCTGGAGATAAGAAAAATTCAGACTCTTATAAGGAATATTTCCCCTATAGCGAACGTGGTAAAGACGATATGATCATCTACAGCCGCTACCCCATTAAGGCCACGAAGAACTTCCCCTTCGAGATGACCAACAACAGTGCCATGTGGGCAGAGATCGACGTCAACGGCAAGATCTACCGTGTATATAACGCCCACCTGGAGACCACCGGTATCAACGGCACCCTTCACAGAGCCGCCAAGAGCAAAATGCGCGGCAGCGATGTGCAGAACAACGCGGTGCTCGAAGCCATGTACGGCAACTATGCCGTTGGAATGATAGCCCGCTCTGGGCAGGCTAACATGCTGGCAATGGATATGCGTGAGTCGGAAGTGCCCATCATCGTCTGCGGCGACTTCAACGACGTGCCCTACTCCTATGTCTATAACACGATGCTGGGCGACCTGGTGGATGGCTTCAAGGAGTGCGGCAGCGGCTTTATGAGCACCTTCCGCGGTGCCAAGCAGGTGCGTATCGACTACATCTTCCACGCCAAGGAGCTGAAAGGTCTTACCTACTACAAAAAGGAACTGACCTACTCCGACCACTATCCGGTCTTCATGAAAGTAACCCCCCAAACAGCAGAAGAATAATACAAACAAATGGTAAGATGTCTGTCTGAAATGACAAACATGACAAATGACAGTGTCATATTCTGAGAGAGGGAGTTTCTGGAAATTCCCAAGAATTAACCCATATTTATATATAATATAAGTATTATATATAAATATGAGCAAAATTGCAGTAATTCTGAAAAACGCCCTGTACAGACAATCCTGCTGTCATTTGTCACGATTGTCACTTTTTGAATTAAAAAATTGCGAGATTTAAATGTAAAAATTGCGCGCATTAATGGTTGCAAATTTTTCCTTTAACAGTGCCTGCCGACACATTAAACGTATGAGATATTAAAAGGAGGAAGGCTTTCCAATCGGAAAGCCTTCTCTAATTTTCTTTTTACTTCACGGCGCGGATGCAGCGACCGCTAAAGCGATTGCTGGAGAGATTGCCGAAATGAAGTTCTACATTTGAGAAATCAAACTCCAGGCACCAGGCTTTGTTGGGTGCTACGGTATAGAGGTCGGAAGTCCAATAGACGCCCTTGATGGCACGGAACTGAACGCCCTCATAGTAACGGAAACCGGTGATGGGCATGAAGATGGACTTGCCGTTCTTCTTACTGATCACCTTATAGCCGTTGATGCCATCCTTCGTGGTCCACTCCCATCGGCAGTTGTTGATCAGCTCCTCGTACTCATCAGCAGTAGGCATGCGCCACGCTCCGCCCCAGTTGGCATGTGCGGCATCGTCGGAGGCTGCCAGACGGGTAATCCTGTCGCTGACGTTATACTTGAGCAGAAACTGGGTGTCACCCCTGCTCCACACATAGGTTCCCCAGGAATAGACCTGCTTGGGCTTGATCTCGCCCCAGGCGAAGTAAGTGCCGAATCCTGAGGGTTTCGTGGCACCCACATTCATGTTGGCCCACTTCACGCTCAGTCCTAAATCGACCGCCTCAACGCCATCGGGTGTCTTATCGTCATTGTCTGCTTGATTCACTTTTGCATTTCCAACCGTCCCAATGAACATAAGAGACAGTGTCAGTAGAAAAATCTTCTTCATATCTAATTAGTTTTTTAATTATTGCACAATCTTAAAGCGCACGCGGAAGGAGCGTTCATGCTCATCCCAGTTGGTGCCCAATAGCTCGAAACGGCCGATCTGCGAGGTGCTGCGCACATGACGCCCGATACAGGGACACACGTCGTAGTCGCCGATACGCACCAGACGGATGGTGTCGGAGGCATCATCGGGCAGTCGGGCAAGATCGATCTCCTCGGGCAGCTCGCTGCGGGAACAGAACTCGAAGGTGACGGGCAGGTCGTCGGCTATCAGCTCGTTCATGCGACGCTCTATCTCCTTCTCGTCATGGCGACTGGGCTTCTGGTCGACGTGGAAGCTCATCTTGCTCTTCTTACGCTCGATATGGGCATTATAGGAGCGCTCACAGCCGAAGAGGCGCTGCATCGTCTGGTTCAGCAGGTGCTCGGCGGTGTGTGCTGGGGGAAACTCCTCCTTGTTGTGCTCGTTAAGGAAATTATCGTCCATCAGTTCAGAATTTTAGGATGACGGCACTCAGGGGATCGACATCAACGGTGACAGCTTCATCACGTTTCAGCTGGCGCTTGAGGGTTCGTCCACTGAGCAGATCGACGCCCTTGGCAGCTTTCTTCTCGCGGATCTTCAGGAAGCCGAAGGCATGCGACGGGATGGTGACATCCATCGTGGCTGGCTGTTCGTCGAAGTTGGCCACCACAAGCAGCAGCTCTGAGCCTGCCTTGCGCAGGAAGGCATACTGGCGATGGTAGTCGGGGTTGACGTACATCAGATCGAAGCTGACACCCTCGGTGACAGCCTTTTCGGTGGTGGCGATATGAAGCACCTTATTATATATATCCTTCAAGGCTTCCTCCTCGTCGGTGAGCTTGTGCTTGGCGGCACGCACCAGGGTGTCGATGCTCCAATAGTCGAAGATGGTGGTTCGTCCGTCGTTGCCGCTGAAGCCCTCCTTGTCCATGCCACGCTCGCCATACTCCTGACCGGCATAGATCATTAGCGGATTCTGCTGAAGCAGGGCTGAGACTACAAGTCCGGGCACGCCCTTGCGCCCGTTGGCGGCGAAGAAGTCGCTTGCCACGCGCTGCTCGTCGTGGTTCTCGAGGAAGTAGAGCATGTGGTCGCGGATATCGTCGGTCTGCTGCCAGGCGCCAGTGATGGCGTGGGTTGACTGTCGTCCGCAGATCACGTCGCGCACGGTGTCGTACATGCCCACCTTGTCGTAGAGGTAGTCGAAGCCTGCAGCGAGGTAGTTGCGGTATTCGGCAGGGTTATACACCTCGCCGATGAAGAGCAGGTCGGGATACTGGAACTTCACCTTGTCGGTGGCCCAGTGCCAGAAGGCGGCAGGCACCATCTCCGCCATGTCGCAGCGGAAGCCGTCGATGCCCTTGGATGCCCAGAAGAGCAGGATATCGGTCATCTTCGTCCAGGTGTCAGGAATCGGACTGAAGTGGCCCACGCGTCCGGCATAGTAGTCGAGACCGTAGTTGAGCTTCACCGTCTCATACCAGTCGTTCATGCCCGGCGCATTATGGAAGCAGTCGTTACCGGTTGCCTTGGCGGGCTCTTCGAGATAGGGCTCCTGCTCGCCGTGATAGAGGTCGAAATAGGGTGTAAAGCGCTGCCCTGGGCAGTAGTAGAAGTTGTTCTGGGGGTCGAAGCCGTTTTGGGGTTTGTCCTCCTCACCGAGGTCTTTCACCCATTCGGGCTTGCAGATGGAGTGGTACTGGCGTGCCACATGGTTGGGCACAAAGTCAATGATCACCTTCATGCCTGCCTTATGGGTGCGCTCCACCAGTGCCTCGAACTCCTGCATGCGCTGGTTGACATCGGTGGCCAAGTCGGGATCGATGTCGTAATAGTCGGTGATGGCGTAAGGCGAGCCTGCCCTACCCTTCACGACGGCAGGATGCTGGCGCGGGATGCCGTAGGCTGAATAGTCGGTCTGGGTGGCATGACGGATCACGCCTGTGTACCAGATATGGCTCACGCCCATCTCCCTGATGCGCTTCAGGGCGGTGGGCGTGAAATCGTTTAGTTTTCCGCAGCCGTTCTCCTCAATCGTACCGTTCTCCTTGCGGGTAACCTGCCGATTGCCGTACAGCCTTGTGAAGACCTGATAGACGATAAGCTTATTCTGTGATGCCATGGGCTGAGACTTCTTTGTTAATCTTAACGATCATGCCCTGCAGCGCCTTACCAGGACCACACTCCGTGAAGTCGTCGGCACCGTCGGCAATCATATTCTGAACACTCTGTGTCCAGCGAACAGAAGAAGTGAGCTGTGCAATCAGGTTGGCCTTAATCTCTGCGGGATCGGTATGAGGCTTGGCATCCACATTCTGATAGACGGGGCACTTCGGGGTCTTGATCTCCGTAGCCTCGATAGCTGCCTGAAGTTCATCCTTGGCGGGCTGCATCAGCGGAGAGTGGAAGGCACCACCCACCTTCAGCACGAGGGCACGCTTGGCACCTGCTGCCTTCAGCTGTTCGCAAGCCTCCTCGATTGCCTCCACGTTACCAGAGATAACAAGCTGTCCAGGACAGTTGTAGTTGGCTGGTACAACGACTCCCTTGTCCTGCTTGCTCACCTCGGCGCACACCTCCTCTACCTTCTCGTCAGGCAGGGCGATGATGGCAGCCATCGTTGAAGGCTGAGCCTCGCAGGCCTTCTGCATAGCCATCGCACGGGCATAGACCAGTTTCAGACCATCCTCGAAGCTGAGGGCTCCGGCAGCGGTCAGGGCAGAGAACTCACCCAGAGAGTGACCAGCGACCATAGCGGGCTGGAAAGCGTCACCCATACAGAGAGCTGAGATAACGCTGTGAAGGAAGACGGCAGGCTGTGTCACCTTCGTCTGCTTCAGATCCTCGTCGGTACCAGCAAACATGATGTCGGTGATGCGATAGCCGAGAATATCGTTGGCCTTCTCAAAAAGTTCCTTTGCCAATGGGTTGTTATCATACAAATCCTTACCCATTCCTACAAACTGTGCTCCCTGTCCGGGAAAAACAAATGCTTTCATCTTTCTAAATTACTTTTTTATAATTAAACTTTCAATTTTTCCATTTTCAGTGTGCAAAAGTACGACATTTTTCTGAAAAATGTACCTCAGAAGACAATTTTTTGCCGAAAGTGATACCAATATCGAAAAAAATGTGTAAGTTTGCACATCAGAAAGAGAAGAGACACTGAAAAATGAAGCTCATCGTAATGACAAAACCCACCTTCTTCGTTGAAGAAGACAAGATACTGGCCGACCTCTTTGAGGAAGGGCTGGAGAACCTGCATCTCTACAAGCCAGGTGCCGCCCCGATGTTCTCTGAGAGACTGCTGACGCTGCTGGGTGATGACTATCGTAACAGGATCACCGTTCACGGGCATTTCTATCTGAAAGAGGAATACCGCCTGAGAGGCATCCATATCGACGATGCCCATACGGAGCCGCCCGTAGGCTATAAGGGGAACATCTCGAGAACCTGTCACGCCATCAGTGAACTGAAGGATGCCAAGAAGCACTGCAACTACGTGTTCCTACACTCTATCTACGACAGTCAGACCAACAAGGACGAGAAATCCTCGTTTACCCATGAGGAGCTGGAGGCAGCCTCAAGTCAGGGACTGATCGACAAGAAGGTGTATGCCTTAGGCGGCATGAACATCGACAATGTGAAGGAGATGAAAGCATTAGGCTTCGGCGGTGTGGTGATCTGCGGCGATCTGTGGAACCGCTTTAACATCCACAACGAGATCGATTACAAGGCACTGCTGAGCCACTTCGAACGACTACTGAAAATGATTGATTAATTTAAAGCATATAATAATGTCTGATAACAACTCTTACATGGTATTCTCGGGTACAGCAACGAAATACCTGGCAGAGAAAATCTGTCAAAGTCTGGGCTGCCCGCTAGGACAGTTACAAATTACCAAGTTCTCGGATGGTGAATTTGCCGTAAGCTATGAGGAGAGCATTCGCGGAAGAGACGTCTTCCTGGTGCAGAGCACCTTCCCCAACAGCGACAATCTGATGGAGCTGCTGCTGATGATCGATGCTGCCAAGCGTGCGTCGGCTCGCACTATCAATGCTGTGATACCCTACTTCGGATGGGCTCGACAGGACCGTAAGGACAAGCCTCGCGTAAGCATCGGTGCCAAGCTGGTGGCAGACCTGTTGAGCGTGGCTGGCGTGAACCGTGTGATCACGATGGATCTGCATGCAGACCAGATTCAGGGTTTCTTCGATGTGCCCGTAGATCATCTCTACGCCTCGGGCGTGATCCTGCCTTATCTGCAGAGCCTGAACCTTGACAACCTGGTGATTGCCTCTCCCGACGTGGGCGGTTCCAAGCGTGCCAACACCTATGCCAAGTTCCTAGGCTGTCCGCTCGTACTCTGCAACAAGACGCGTGCCCGTGCCAACGTGGTAGCCACCATGCAGATTATCGGTGATGTGGCAGGTAAGAATGTGGTGATTATCGATGATATGGTGGACACTGCCGGCACAATCACCAAGGCTGCCGACATCATGAAGGAGAATGGCGCCACCACCGTCCGCGCCTGTGCCAGTCACTGCGTGATGAGCGGTCCTGCCAGCGATCGCGTGATGGCTTCAGCACTCGAGGAGATTATCTTTACTGACTCTATACCCTTCTCGATGAACTGTCCAAAGGTGAAGCAGCTCTCTGTTGCCGATATGTTTGCTGAGGCTATCCGTCGTGTCATCGACAATAAGAGCATCAGCGACCTCTATATCGCTTAAGTTTCAAGAAATGAACATTAGATCTATTTATGGACTGGCAGCTGCAGGGATATTACTCTGTGCCTGCCAGTCCAATTCGTATCAGGTTGACGGCTACGCCCACGCTTACGCAGATGGCGACACGGTCTGCCTGATGAAGGAAGGCGAACAGCAACCGATAGCCATCACCACCGTTAAGGAGGGGAAGTTTACCTTCTATGGTGAGATAAAGGAAACTGATTTCTATTGTGTGATGGCGAAACAGGCACCCGACTGTCAGGTGAGCTTCTTCACGGAACCGGGTGTCACCACCATCGAGCTGAACACTGAGCCAGGTACCTCACGCGTGTCGGGCACGAGACTTAACAACGAGTGGCAGCAGCTCAACGACTCGGTAGCGATGCTGGGCAATAAGATTGCCTTACTACTAAGGCATCCGGCAGCTGACACGACTGCCCAGAAGGCTCTGGCTACAAGCGTGGACAGTCTGCACCGCAGGATGTCGGACTGTATCCTGAATACAGCGCAACGCAACAAGGACAATCCGTTAGGAAGATATATCAACGAGAATTATAAAGCGCCCGAGTTCAAATGAACCCGGGCGCTTCGCTTATACTGACTGTCTCACCGGCTTAGCCGTTGAATGCAGGCAGCTCCAGCCACTTCACGTAGCAGAAGTCCATGCGGTGAGGCAGGTTCTTGTTCTTTGGATACATACGAACGGCACTCTTGTACTGACCGAACTGGCGTGGAGCCAGCTGAGCCTCGAAGGTGTAGTTGTTGCCCTCGTGACTGGTCATCGTCAGAGGCTCTACAGAGAACACCTTCTCATTACCGTCAGCGTCAACGAGTACATTCACCTTCTCCAGACCGATGGCATCATCGAGACCCTGCTCGTTGATGACATACTTCAAGGTATACTTGCTGCCGGCCTCTGCGCCTGCTGCAGGGAAGTCCCACTCACAGCTGACAACATCAACGGCATCCCAGCGCTCTACAACGGTCTCCTTCCACTGAGCAATCTCCTTGGCCAGACGGTTGTCATTCTTAGAGAGCTCCTTGAAGCGCTTAGCCTCCTTCACATAGAACTTAGAATAGTAATCGTCGAGCTGACGCTTCATGGTGTAGTGAGGTGCAATCTGAGCGATAGAGTTCTTCACAACCTTGATCCAGCCCTTTGAGATACCCTTCTTGTCCTTATCATAGTAGAGAGGAACAATCTCGTTCTCAAGCAGTGAGTAGATGGTAGCAGCGTCGAGCTGATCCTGATAGCCCTGGTTCTGATAGGTGCGCTTCTCGGTAAGTGCCCATCCGGCACCCTCGCGATAGCCCTCCAGCCACCAGCCGTCCTTTACAGACAGGTTGACAACACCGTTCATCTCAGCCTTCTCACCAGAGGTACCTGATGCCTCAAGCGGACGTGTAGGTGTGTTCATCCAGATATCAACACCAGAAACGAGACGGCGAGCCAGCAGGAAGTCGTAGTCCTCAAGGAAGATGATCTTACCCTGGAACTGAGGCATCTGAGAAATCTCGAAGATACGCTTGATGAGACCCTGACCTGCACCATCTGCGGGATGAGCCTTACCTGCAAAGAGGAAGATAACAGGACGATCGGGGTTGTTGACAATCTTGTCGAGACGCTCGAGATCGGTGAACAGCAAGTGTGCACGCTTATAGGTAGCAAAGCGACGGCAGAAACCGATCACCAGCGCATTGGGGTTGAAACGCTCTACGAGCTTCACCACGCGAGCAGGATCACCCTGGTTCTTCAGCCAGGTCTCCTTAAACTGAACTGCAATATAATCGAAAAGTTTAGCCTTCAGAGCCTGACGGGTAGCCCAGATCTCCTCATCGGGACAGTTGTAGATACCATGCCAGATCTCCTCGTTTGACTGATCGCCCATGAACTTCTCATCGAAGTACTTGGCATAGACAGCACGCCACTCAGCAGCAGCCCATGTGGGGAAGTGAACACCATTGGTAACATAGCCCACGTGGTTCTCCTCAGGATAGTAGCCGTTCCAGATAGGAGCAAACATCTTCTGAGATACCCAGCCGTGAAGCATGGACACACCATTAACCTCTTGACAGGTGTTGCAAGCGAAGGTTGACATACAGAACTTCTCACCGTGGTTATCGGGGTTCGTACGGCCCATGCCGATGAACTCATCCCAAGTGATACCCAGCTTCTGGGGATAGCCACCCATGTACTTGCCGAAGAGGCCCTCGTCGAAGTAGTCATGTCCTGCAGGTACTGGTGTGTGAACGGTATAAAGGCCGCTGGCACGAACCAGCTCCATAGCCTGATTGAATGTCAGGCCCTCTTCGATATAGTCGCACAGACGCTGCAGGTTGCAGAGTGCTGCGTGACCCTCGTTACAGTGATAGATATCCTTCTTGATGCCGAGTTTCTTCAGCAGCAGCATACCACCGATACCCAGCAGGATCTCCTGCTTCAGACGGTTCTCCCAGTCACCACCATAGAGGGCGTGCGTAATAGGCTTATCGAACTCAGAGTTCATCTCGTTGTCGGTATCGAGCAGATAGAGTTTCACACGACCCACGTTCACACGCCATACATAAGCGTGAACCTGATAGTTGGTGTAAGGCACATCGATCACCAGAGGATTGCCGTCCTTGTCAAGTTGACGCTCGATGGGCAGAGAACCGAAGTTCTGCGTCTCGTAGTTGGCAATCTGCTGTCCGTCCATTGAAAGACTCTGTGTGAAATAGCCGAAACGATACAGGAAACCAACGGCACACATATCGACGTTAGAGTCAGAAGCCTCCTTCACGTAGTCACCGGCGAGCATACCCAGACCACCAGAATAAATCTTCAGGGCTGAGTGGATACCATACTCCATACAGAAGTAAGCCACAGAGGGGCGCTTGCTATCGGGCTTCACGTCCATATACTTACGGAACATGTCGTAAACGCTCTTGATACGCTTCATCAGAGCCTTATCCTTCAGGATCTCCTCCTTACGCTCATAACTCAGACGCTCAAGCAGCATCACGGGGTTGTGCTTCACATCATGGTAAAGCTCAGGGTCAAGGTCACGGAACAGGTCGCGTGCCTCATAGTTCCACACCCACCACATGTTGTGGGCAATCTCGTCCAAACACTTCAGTTCCTCAGGAAGGGTGGCCTTAACGGTCAGAATCTTCCATGAAGGAGAATTTGTGTAATCTGCTTTAATTTTCATATTCTTTCTAATTATGATTTGTTTCAATTATTAATTCTTGCTTATTTGTCCGACTTCATACGCTCCTCGGCTTTCGTCAGAGCTATATCGTAAGCCTGATAATAGTATTTGATGAACTCACTCCAAAGGGCTTTCTTCGATAGTTCGCCGGCATGTTTGCGGCAAGCGTCGGTCTGCTTCTTATCCATTGCCGAGTAATCAGCAACAGTATCCTTAATGATATCTGCCACCTCAGAATAGTTATAGTCGGTACGATGGATAACCTTCACACCATCCTCAATCTCACCATATCTGCCAAACACAGTGTTAGCCCAAAGACCAAAACCTGCCAGATCGGTGGTGATGCAAGGCACCTTGAAGGCTACTGCCTCTAACGGGGTATAACCCCAAGGCTCATAGTACGAGGGATAGATACACAAATCATTACCCAGCACTACATCGTAATAAGTGAGATCCACGATACCATCCTTACCATCAAGATAGCAAGGCAGGAAGATAACCTTCACCTTGTCTTCCTTACGGTTGTGCATATCGTAGAATTTCATCATACCCAGCACATTGTCGTGACTCATGTTATGGAGCCAGTGTGTAACCTGGGGCACATCCAATGGTGTATCGAACTTCTTGCCGCTCTTCAGACGTTCCTGAAGATCCTTTCGGGGCTCTCCTACCCAACCGGGAACCTCGATGAAGGCCACAACCTTCTTCTTCAGATCGCGATTGCGCAACAGGCGGTTCATCGCCTCTACAAAAACATCGATACCCTTATTGCGGAACTCATAGCGTCCTGAGGTGGAAATCAGTAAGGTGTCATCATCGAGATCTTCACCCAACAGGGCATTGGCAACATCGAGCATCTTCTTACGGGCTGCCTTACGCTTGCTGGCAAACTTCTGTGTGCTTGGCACAAAACTGTCGTCGAAGCCATTGGGCAGTACCACATCTACAGGCTTATCCAACAGTTCAACGCACTCTTTAGCAGTGATGTCGCTGACTGTTGTGAAGCAATCCACATGGTGAGCCGTCTGCTTCTCGATAGAGTGCTTAGACTGCATATTCAGCTCGCCAGCCATCTGATCACCGTTATAGGCAAACAGATAGTCGTAAAGCGGCTTCATATTTCCTGCTATGGAACGGCCAATACTTGTGGCATGGGTGGTAAAGACTGTACCTATCTGAGGCAGCTTGTTGTTGATATAAAGGGCCCCCAGTCCACACATCCATTCATTGGCGTGATAGATAACCTTCTTTGAGCTGTCGAGATAATGGTTGTAATAGCTCTCAACCACCAGCGCAGCCGCATACGAGAACATTGAAGCCTCGTCGTAGTCGCCGTAGGCATGCAGAGAATCAACCTGATAGTTCTCCCACAACCAGCCATAGATCTCATTCTTCTTCTCAAAGAACGGATTGAAATCGACTAAAATCGCTATTGGTTCGCCAGGCACAGTCCAACGACCAACCCTGACATTAAGGCCTTGTTCACTTGCCACACTTTGCCAATCGGCAAAGAGGGCTTTATCCTCCTTGAAATAAGGACTCTCTTGCTCTTTCCAGAAATCAGGACCGATGAAAACAATCTTATCCTGAAGTACCTCCTGTAGGGTCTTGGCACGTGTCGAAAGGACTGTATAGATTCCACCTACTTTATTGCAGACTTCCCAACTTGACTCGAAGATGTAGTCTGGCACTAATTGTTTTTTTGCCATATCATATGTTCTTGGCTGCAAAGATACTTAAATTATTCTAAAAAACACCATATTAATTATAATATTTTTATTCCATTTAGCGAAAAAATGATTTAGATTAGTATCTTTGTAACAAATTTAGAAATAAACTGAATATGAAGAAATTTTTTTTGTTTCTGACAGTCTTTCAAGTCGCATTGCTGTCAGTTTCTGCCCAGAAAGCAGACAAGCCGTTTCGCGCGTACCTATATAATAATGACTATGAGGTATTTATGCGGCTCGATTTATATTCTGAAAACATCATTGTTCCAGGACAGGATCTGTATGGAGAACTGCCTGGCTATTTAGGTAAGATGCACAACTCCTTCTGCTGGCTGATCACTTCATCAAAAATCGATGGTAAAACTGCCGAATTGAAGATGATCAACGACTATGGCAGTGAGGATTTGACGGCTACACTGACAGCAGAAAACGATTCCCTCTACGTGCTGAAGCAGATAGAGGGAAGTACGTTGAAGGTTCCCAAGGAGGGTAAATGGCAAAAGCTGCCATCAAAGCTTGTTTTCAAGCGCCGTTAAGTCATTTTACAACAACCTTGCGCCCTTGATGGATATAGACACCTTTGGCTGTAGGCTTGATGTCAAGACGAACACCCGAAAGTGAATACCAGGCATTATCCGTATTCGCGGAAGTCTCAACCGTCACTTTTTGGATGGCTGTAGCACCATCGTCATACTTAAAGCTGCACTTGTTTCCAGACACCGTCATCTTTAGGGCCAAATCATCTGCACCTTGCATTGGCTCCCATTTATCGGTATTGGGTTCAGCGCAAATAAGCTTCACAGTATAAACACCATCGCTGAGTCCTTTGCCTATAGGAAAAGTATTGTCTGTTTTTGTTTCACTAGGCTCTACGTATGAATAGTACATATACTCCAGGGATGTGCCTTCTTTCTTTGACATATTCGTTATGCCTGCCAAATGATTGGATGAATCATAGACACCAACTGCGCATTGTAAAGTTTGTTCTACTAAATGAACATTACCAAACCGGACATAATAATCCGTAATCTGGAACGATTCTGACTCGCTACTACGACTATATTGCTTACCATCCTCACCAAGTTCAAATTCATAAGCATAAAACAAGTTATTTGGGACAGTAGTAATGCCTTTACCATCATATCCTAGTCCACAAAGCAAATCCTGATTCTCTGTAAAGCCCTCAGACTCTCCTTCATCATTGATAATCCAACCTGGTTCCATTACACTGAGCAGCATATAGCCGTTGTCATCACCATCCCAGCCCCAATTCACCCAGAAGTAATCCTTGCCATCCTTAGACTGATAGCCATCTAAGATAAACTGATGACCTCCGTTCGTAGGTGTTAGTCCGCCAAACAAGACTGGTCCGGCCTGAGACATTTCATGATAGATTGCATCAACCCAGCCCTCATCATCATACTCAAAGTCGTTCAGCATATACACATCTTGATAACCAAAGACTTCTTTCAGTCCTTTCATCATACTGGCGTTATCGGCGCTCGACTCCAGACCATATTGCATATTAGCGGCAGAACCACAATATTGCATTAGTCTCGAAACAGCCTGAATCTCAGCATCTTTACTACTTCTATTATACTTATCCTTTATATTATTCCAATCGATAGGAGTATTGGCGGCAATATCTTCTGCTTTCCACTTCACATTCTTTACCGTGTCTTGCTCCCCAGTATCTTTATCTACAACAGGAACATCACACGTGCCTTCAAAACTGGGGAGAGCTTTCAACACTTTGGAAGGATATCGATAGTAGTTCATGATCATACTCATCGCAGTTGCCACGCAACCTGTGGCAGCATGAATCGTTGTATCTTTCAAGTGCCACTTAATTTTCAACTCTGGTGTATGGAGATTATAGGGATAATCCTGTCCCCACTCCGTCTTAAGCTTTGTTGCGATAGTGGTCTTTGTGGTTTCACCTCTCGTAGAAGCCTTACGGCGAGGCATCGCAGAGGCAGGGATACTTTCTATTTTTCTAACATAGCCTTGCAGCCATGACTTCATATTTGCAGGCAGGCGATCTGCATCAAGAGCACCTTTCTCGCTGAAGCCCAGAATATCTGCCGTGCGATCATCACCCGACACAATTACATAGCCACCTCCTTCAATATTGTAAAAATAAATCGGAGCATCAGTTGTCGACCAAGAGGCACTCTTTGTCTGCAAAGGTAAATAAACTCTCGTCATAGTAGCGACACCACGCGTTGTTGCTCTACCTGTCATAAAAGCAGCTACTTTCTGACGAGCCTGTTGTTCTCCAACATGCCCTGCCCAGGCACTATTCACAGCCGATAGCACCAAAGCGATTATCAACATTCTCTTTTTCATATCTCTTTCTGTTTCTATCCTTTCACCTTATTCCAATAAATCACTCCTCCAATAATAACCAGAATCACAACTGCAGCAATATCCAACCATTCCATAACTCAAGACTATTTATATGTTTACTTATTCTTTTGTTCCTCCAACAGTTGCTTGATATGAGCATCAAGTATATGGAAACTGGGGGCCACCATAGCTCCATGATCATGTCCGTCAAGCTCATAGAGGTATGTTTTCTTGTGCCCTACCAGCTTCATCATTCGTGCCTGAAACCACACAACAACAGGACAGTCTTTTCCACCTTCGGGATAATAGACATCTAACTTCAGACGCTCCTGTGCATAGGCGTCACTTTTGGTCGTAAAACTGATATCTCTAACAGTTTTGTACTCCTGTGCACCGGCTCTTAGCCCCACTAAAAGCATCAATAAGATAAGAATCTGCTTTTTCATATCGATTATTTATCAAATATAACTTCTCCTGAGTAACTGATCCGATCACGCTGACGCGATTGTACATCAATTGACGAATTGCCATTTTCAAACACCGAGAAATGGTAAGTGTATTCATCCTCTTCGTTCTTTAGCTCTATATCTATCTGCCTCGATCCATTATTCTTCTTTGCTTCTTGATAATGGATTATCGGAGCGTCAAACTTCAAGCCTTTACCTCCACCATAAGGCACTTGATAAGCTCTTCCAAAGTAAGGTAAATAAGAAAACAAGGAATCGTTTCTTACTTCTATAGAATAACCATAGGATACGCTTTTACTGGCACCGCCCATCGGCAACATCCTGTTGATGCTGATTTTATAAGCTCTCGTGTCAAGAGCAATCTTCACCTTTCTGGCATATTCTGCTTTTTGTGCTGCACGCTCCTCTGAGGATGCACAGCTACCCAACATAACTAATACCAATAGTATAATCAGGATTGAAACGATTCTCTTTCTTTTCATTGTTTGCAAAGATACAATAATAATACTAAATTTCAAAATCTTAAATGGTAAAACCTCAGTTCACATATTCAGAATCATCAGAATCATAGTCGTCAGAATCCCAAAGTTCAGACAACCGTTCTACAACATCACTCGATAAGACTTCACCTGAATGACCTTTATCCCAATCTATTTCAGGGATTGCAGCCTGCATTTTTTTTAGCGATATACGAGGTCTTGCACAAGATTCTGCAGGGTTCATACATAACATATCCACATACATCTTGCGGTTAGATGTTTCAGTCCAGTCGTCACCTGGATATGGATTAGAAAGGAACTGACCACTAAACACAATACCAGCATTGTTATCTCCTACACGCAACATATAAAAGAAATCTCCCCTATGAGCCTCTTGCCAATCGTAGATACTCCAATTCAATTTAAACATACCACGGTTCAAATTAGAGACACATCTCTTATAATCTTTTTCTGTAAAAGAACTTATAGAAGGATTCCAACGCATCAGAAAATAATGCGGCTCTTCTTTAACGGGAACTAACTCAAAACGCAATTCCCACACACAACTGTCACCACTAGGATCTTCTATTATTGGTTGATCAGGACCATGATAATTAAAACGAATGCCGGGCACTGCCTCAATATTTACGATTTTTGCAAAGCAGCAATCATCGCCACCATTTAATCCTACAAAATTCAGTGATCTCTTAATTACATATGGAAAAATACCACGATTCAAGAAAAAACAGCTATGAAAAGTATCAGGCTCTTTATCAATATCTAGCAACAAATATCCATCAACATTTTCCAAAACATAGTTTTGGTTACTTTCATTAATATCAAGGGAAATACATGTAAGCCGCCCATCACGAAATTTCTCTATCAACTGACAATCTACTTCTAAGAAAATAGTTTGTTCGTTAAGTTCGTCCTCCGTTTTCATAATTTCTATATTTAGTTTATGTCGATATACTAATTAAACAACATACAAGAGTACTTTTTTGAAGTCTTAATACATTTCTATCTGCAAAGATAAATTAAAAATTCCACTCTTCCAAACATCATTCGAAAAAAGATAAAAAAAGAGCCTCAAATCATTGCTGACTCGAGGCTCACACTTAAAAAGACGGCGGCTTCCTACTCTCCCGCATTGCATTGCAGTACCATCGGCGCAGGCGGGCTTAACTTCTCTG